>SPDA01000257.1 GCA_004525155.1 Spirochaetales bacterium | reverse complement strand
TCAAGACGCCCTTAGAAGAGGAGAATACATGTTTCTACAGAACAGTTTTGGTAAAAACGTTGACCTGCTCCACAGAAGCATGGATGTTGCCATGCTCCGGCGGGACGTCATCGCCAACAACCTGGCCAACGCGGATACCCCTAACTTCAAGAGAACCGTGGTCAATTTTGAGTCTTCGCTCAAGCGGGCGCTGGACAGCGAACGGGAGAGTGCGGAAGCAATGCCGGCTATCATGACTGATCCGCGCCATATTCCCTTTACAAGACCAATCGATTACCGGACGGTCATGCCCAGGCGTGTACTGGATTACCTGACTGCGACTGACAACAACGGGAATAACGTGGATCTGGAAGAGGAGAACATGCTGGCGCTGCACAATCAGCTTAATTACAACCTGATGGTGCAGTCCGTGTCCTACGAATTCAGCCAGATAAATTCGGCCCTGAGGCTGGGAGGTTGATGAATGGGTTTATACAGCAGCATTAATATAGCGGCTTCGGGTTTAAGCGCCCAGCGCATGCGGCTCGATGTGGTGGCGGACAACATCGCCAATGCCACAACCACCAGGACCACGGAGGGCGGCCCCTTCCGCAGAAGCCGCGTCATTTTCAGACCCCGGGTCTCGCAGCCGTACTGGCGCAGCCCTTTTCTGCCTGATTTCCTCGACAACGGAATAGGCAGGGGAGTAAGGGTCTCCAAAATCGAGAAGGATTTGGACGCAAAGCCCAAGCTTGTCTACGATCCGACCCATCCCGATGCCATAAAATCGGGACCGCGGGCAGGGTATGTTGAATATCCGAACGTCAACATCGTGAATGAAATGGTGGACATGATATCCGCGTCTCGGTCCTACGAAGCGAATATCGCGATTATAAACGGATCCAAGGCGATGTTTCTAAAAGCGCTTGAGATAGGGAGGTAGAATAGAGGGATTTCCTGTCGGTAAATCAGGTATACGGAGACCAGGTCCAGATGAAGCGGACCATGCCGCAGCATCTTGACGAAAACGGTGTGGTGCCGGCGAAGGCGGAAGCGCCGGGTTCGGGGTTCGGCTACCTTCTCAAGCAGTCCTTGAGCGGGGTGAACGATCTCCAGCAGGAAAGCACTGCCTTGAATCAGCAGATGCTTATAAATCCGGACAGCGTGGACGCGCATGACGTTACCATAGCCATGGCGGAAGCAAGCACCTCCCTTTCGATGGCGAGGACCATACTGGACAGGGTGCTTCGCGCATACCGAGAGATAATAAACGTGCGTTAAACGATATTTCGTTTTTTTAACTGGGGGGGGACATGAACGAATGGTTTAAGCGGCTCATAGACAACATAAAGAAAGTGTGGAGCAAATGGAAACCCACACAGAAGATCATCTTCTTTTCCATTATCGGTGCGGTGCTTTTGGGCCTCGTGCTCATAATAGCGTTCAGTTCGAGTCCGAGCATGGCGCCTCTCATATCATCGCCCATCAAGGACCCGCAGCTCCTGGACAGGATATCTATCCGCCTGGATGAGGAAAACGTAAAACACACCATTACCGGCGACGGGCGAATCCTCGTATCCGACTCGAGGACGGCGCAGCGCATGGTTGCCGTTCTCGCCCGGGAAGACCTCATTCCGCCTGAAACATCACCCTGGGATATCTTCAAGATGGACAGGTGGACGCTGACTGATTTCGAGCGGAACGTCAATCTCAGGCAGGCTGTTACCCGGAGCGTCGAGCAGCATATCGAGGCCCTGGATGATGTGGATTCGGCACAGGTGACCCTTGTCATGCCGGAAAAGGAACTCTTTACCGAGGACCAGGACCCCGTGACTGCCTCGATTATCCTCACGCCCAAGCCGGGATCGGATATTACCGTAAACCGCAAGAAAATCGAAGGTATCGTAAAACTCATCCAGTTTGCCGTTCAGGGGCTTAGGGACGAGAATATTACCATAGTTGACAGCGAGGGCAACACCTTAAACGATTTCGCCGGACTCGAGAACCTCGACAGGCTTGAGCTGGCGAAAAGGGAAATGAAGACCAAGAGGGATCTTGAGAGGCAGTACAAGAACGATATTCTCAAGGAACTCATGCAGATCTACGGCCAGGACAGGGTGAAAATCGTGAATGTGGACATAACCCTCGACATGGGCAAGAAATCCGTGCAGACGGAGGAACATTTCCCTATCACCCTGGAACCGGACAACCCGAGAACGCCCTTCAGCGAGCTCAAGGTCCAGGATTCCATAACCATTTCCTCGAGTACCGTGGACGAACGTTTCCGGGGCACCGGTTTCAATCCCGAAGGCCCTCCCGGCCAGGAAGGTCAGACGCCGCCGGCATACAAGGACCTCGAAGGCATGGTGGGCGATTATTCCAATGTGCGGGAAACGAAAAACCAGGTTGTCAATACGCGGAACACGAACGAAGAGAAGAGTCCCTGGTCCATTTCCAGGACCTCCATCGCGGTCGCTATAGACGGAACCTGGAAGTGGAAGTATGATGACAAGGGAAACGTTCTTTTTAACAGCGACGGCAGCATTCAGCGGGAATATGTTCCCGTTCCGGACGGTGACCTCGCCAAGGCTAAGACCCTGGTTGAGCATGCCGTGGGCTACAACCGCGACAGGGGAGATACCGTAACCGTTCAGCATCTGCAGTTTGACAGGAACTCGCAGTTTCAGAAAGAAGATGACCGTTACCGCGCGCAGCAGCGCACACGGCGGGCCTTCCTTTATGGAGCCCTCGGTCTTGCGGGCCTGCTTATCATCATCGTTATTGCCAGATTTATCTCCCGGGAAATGGAACGCAGGAGAAAGCTCAGAGAAGAGGAGCTGGCCAGGCAGCACCAGGCCATGAGGGAAGCGGCCTTGAGGCAGGCGGAAGAGGAAGCCGTTGAAGTCTCCATGTCCGTGGAAGAAAGGGCGAGACTGGAGATGCAGGAAAACGCTATTAATCTGGCCAGGGAGCATCCTGAGGATGTGGCCCAGCTCATCCGTACCTGGCTGATGGAGGAATAGGCACATGGCCAAATCAAAAATCCAGGAGAACCCGGATGTGATGGTTGGCGGGACGCCGGGAGCCAAAAAAGCCAGCGTAAAGAAACAGCTTTCGGGCAGGCAGAAGGCCGCCATTTTTCTCGTTACCCTGGGTTCTGAAATTGCCTCTGAAATTTTCAAACACCTCCGTGAGGACGAAATTGAGGCGCTGACTTTCGAAATCGCCAGGCTTGAAAGCGTTGATTCGGACATGAGGGAGGCGGTGCTCCAGGAATTCCAGGAGCTCATGATGGCCCAGAATTTCATAACCTCCGGCGGTATCGATTACGCTAGGGAGCTTTTGGAAAAATCACTGGGCTCCCAGAAAGCCGTGGATATTATCAACCGGCTGACCAGTTCCCTACAGGTAAGGCCCTTCGACTTTATCCGCCGTACCGACCCGACGCACCTCTTAAACTTTATTCAGCAGGAACACCCGCAGACCATTGCCCTGATTCTCGCATACCTCGAACCTAATAAGGCTTCAATCATTCTTTCGAGCCTTCCCCACGATAAACAGTCGGACGTGGCAAAACGCATAGCCACCATGGACAGGACCTCGCCGGAAGTCCTGCGGGAAGTGGAAAGGGTGCTCGAGAAAAAGCTCTCCACCCTGTCATCGGAAGACTATACCGCCGCGGGCGGCGTGGAGGCGATAGTCGAGATATTGAACCTCGTCGACCGTTCCACGGAGAAGACGATTATCGAATCCCTGGAGGAGGAGGACCCGGAACTCGCGGAAGACATCAAGAAGCGCATGTTCGTATTCGAAGACATCGTACTGCTTGACGACAGGGCCATTCAGAAAGTGCTTCGGGAAGTGGACACCCAGGAACTTTCGAAGGCCTTGAAGGCCGTAGACTCGGAAGTCCAGGACAAGATCTTCAGAAACATGTCCAAGCGGGCGGCCCAGCTCCTCAAGGAAGACATGGAATACATGGGACCCATCCGGCTTAAGGATGTGGAGGAAGCCCAGCAGAAAATCGTATCCATTATAAGAAAGCTGGAAGAACAGGGCGAAATCGTTGTTGCCCGTTCCGGCGAAGATGAAATGGTGGTGTAGGAGGAATATCTGTGGCAAAGAACGTATTCAAGCCCGCGGAAATCGTATTAAAACATGACAGGATCTTCATCAATGCTCCCGCCATGACGGTTGAGGAAGAGGGCTTGGAGGATATTCAGGATGAATATACGGGCCCCACGGCGGATGACTTAAGGCGTGAGGCCGATCTCTTCCGTTCTCAGTGGGAGGCCGAAAAATCGGGGATGATAGCCCGCGCCAGCGAAGAGGCGGAAAAAATCATAAAAGACGCCGAGACAGCCGCTTTCGAGGAAGTGCAGAATAAGAACAGCCAGGCCCAGAAAGCGCGGCAGGAAGCCGAGGACGAAGCGAAAACCATCAGGGATAACGCGGCGAAACAGGCCGGCGACATGATAAAAGCTGCCGATGACAGGGTAAAGGAAATCGAGAAAGACGCCAACGACAAGGGGTACTCCCTCGGGAGGGACGAAGGCTATGCCTCTGGCAAGGCGGAGGTTGAACGGCTTCTCAC
>SPDA01000311.1 GCA_004525155.1 Spirochaetales bacterium | reverse complement strand
TATGTGGAGGACAGCACCAATGCTGAAGCCTTGTTCCTGCGAAACAGGCTTCGAAATTCCCTTCTGCCCGTCATCCGCGAGGTCTTCCCCGGGTACGGGAAGGCTCTCCTCTCTTTTTCGGAGAAAATGGGTATGGTGAGCCGTTATATTGAGGAAGACATCGATCCGGACCTGCCCCTCAGGAAAGACGGGGAGGGCGGTTACCGCATCACCCTGGACGATTTTAACAGGATCCCCCCCCTGATACGGCTGCAGTGTCTCTACCGGCTCATGGCGCCTTCCGCGGGCATTGAAAACAGGCGAATTCCCTACAGGGCGCTCCGTTTCCTGCTTTTCCGGCCTCTGATAGACAAAAACGGACTTGTTTTTATGAAAAAAGGGTATTACCTTCAGATTAAGGACCACAATCTTTTTTGTTCCAGGCGTATTGTCTATAACGATAAAAACAGTTATTTTATAGTATTGGAAGGAGAAGGCAATTTCAATTTAAAACAGAACTTAATCTTGAGTGTTCGGGTGGAAGAGAAAAGCGGGGAAAAGACGTGGCTGCCGTGCCCGCTGGTTTCGCTGCCGCTGATTGTCAGATCCAGATTACCGGGCGATAGTTTTGAAACAGCGTCCGGTAAAAAAAAACTGAAAAGTTTGTTTAATTCCTGGAAAGTGCCCGAGACCCTGCGGGAAGTAATTCCGATTGTGGAAGACAGACGGGGAATTATTTTTGTGCTCGGCAGTTTTTTCGGTTTTGCTGATAGATTAAATCCTTCAAGGGCATCGTCCATGAAACAGGTGGTCAATTTCGGGGAAAAAGGTTACAGTTTTTCCCTTTCGCATACGGGAGTAGTGTAGTGAATTTACAGGATGGCAACAAAGACAATAAGGATCCCAAACAGATCAAATTTAATTTTAACAATAAATTTGCACTGTTTTTTCTGATAACCCTCATACTGATGTTTATTCTGCTGTTCGTGTTCAACAGCAATAAGACAACCAACGAAATCCCCTATTCCGTTTTTATGAGCTACCTTCAGAACGGGGAGATAGACGCGGTGAAGATCTTCGACAACAACGAGATCGAGGGTACCCTGAAAACGAAGTCCGGCGATTTTGCCGTGTTCAAGACGACGATTCCCTATTTTGACGACGGTCTCCTCCCTGCACTGCAGGAAAAGGGTGTGAAGGTTACGGGTGCCCAGAAAACAGTGAGCCCTTTCCGGGTTTTTCTGGAGTTTCTCCCCTGGGTAGTCGGTTTCATATTTATCTGGTTCATGTTCCGGCAGATACAGGGAAACGGCAACAAGGCTTTTTCCTTCGGCAAAAGCCGAGCCAAGCAGTACGTAGATACTGGGAAGAAGGTGACCTTCAAGGAAGTCGCCGGTCAGAAGGAAGCAAAATACGAACTCGAGGAAGTGGTGGATTTTCTTAAAAGTCCGGAAAAATTCACCCGGATAGGGGCGAGGATTCCCAAAGGTGTTCTGCTCGTGGGAATGCCCGGTACGGGAAAGACCCTGCTGGCCAAGGCCATAGCCGGAGAGGCAAATGTTCCATTCTTTCACATGTCCGGTTCCGATTTCGTTGAAATGTTTGTTGGAGTCGGTGCAAGCCGCGTGAGGGACCTCTTCGAGCAGGGCAGGAAGCACGCACCCTGTATTCTCTTCATAGACGAACTCGACGCCGTGGGAAGAACGCGCGGCGCAGGCTACGGCGGAGGCCACGACGAGAGGGAGCAGACGCTCAACCAGATGCTGGTGGAAATGGACGGATTCGACACGAAAGACGGCGTCATCATCATAGCCGCCACGAACAGGCCTGACGTACTGGATCCGGCCCTTCTGCGGCCGGGACGCTTCGACAGGCAGGTTGTTGTGGACATGCCGGACATCAAGGAACGCGAGGAAATTTTAAAAATTCACGCCGGCCGCATACGGCTCGGTGTCGATGTGGATTTCGCGCGCGTTGCACGCGCAACGCCCGGTACCTCCGGCGCGGACCTTGCCAACCTCGTTAACGAAGCGGCGCTTTTCGCCGCCAGGAAAGGCCAGGAAAACGTGATTATGGATGACTTCGAGGAGGCAAGAGACAAGGTGTTCCTCGGCATCGCGCGAAGGTCCAAGGTTATTTCGCCGGAAGAACAGAAAATGACCGCCTACCACGAGGCCGGACACGCGCTGCCTCACTACTTTCTGCCGAACGCGGACCCGCTTCACAAGGTTACCGTCATACCCCACGGCAGGGCCCTCGGGCTCTCGATGTCTCTCCCGGAGAGAGATACCTATTCCAAGAACAAGGGATGGCTCCTGGACAGGATGAAAATTATCATGGGCGGTTACGCGGCGGAAAAAATTGTCTACGGAGAAACTTCCACCGGGACCCAGAACGACATCAAGCAGGCGACAGGCATCGCAAGAAAAATGATCTGCGAATGGGGCATGAGCGATATGCTGGGAGCCGTGGCCTACGGTCAGGAGGATGAGCCCATTTTTATTGGAAAGGAAATCGCCCAGCACAAGGATTATTCTGAGGAAACCGCGAAACTGATCGATGAAGAGATAATGGCTCTCCTCAAATCGAGCCTTGACAGTGTTACGGAGATTCTCAACGCAAATATTGACAAGCTTCATCTTCTTGCCGGAGAACTGGTGGAAAAAGAAATGCTTGACGACAGGGAGATTAGGTTGTTGTTCGGTTTACCGCCGGTACCTAAAGTTGAAAACCTTTGACACCCATGCATTTTTAGCCGTTTTATTCCCCATTCTTCTGCTTGGCTCCTGTGCCTCTTTAAAGCAAAAGGAATACGCGGTACCGAGCTTCAGTGATCTCTCTTCCGGAGTGTTCAGAAAGGACATAGAAGAAGGCAGGGCGCTCGAAGTCCTGCAGACCATTCAGTTTCTCAGGCAGGAGGCCTCCGCGGAAGAGACGGCCGAACTTGATGACCTTTACAGCGAAGCCCTGCTGGCTGCGGAATCGGACTTTTACAGGGCCGCCGGGGAAAATGATTTCAGAAAAGCCATCTCCGTTTTTTCGTCCTTCATTACCCTCGGGGTAGACGATCGGCTCGAGGGCTGGACGCTGGAAGAATTACGGCTTTCCTTTGTACGGTACGAAATAGATCAGAAAAGAATCGTTCCCGGGCTTCTGCTCCTGGAAGACTGGTTTCCGGAACTCGAGGGAATCATCACCAGCGACGAACTCGGCTCCTTCGCCAAATACGCCTATGAAGAAAAACAGGTAAAACTCCTCGCCTCCCTTGCGGAGGCAATGCGGACCCGCGGACTCTCCACGCCGCCGGAGTATTCAGCGCAGGCGGAGGGGGCATTCCCGGGCCCGGATACGCAGAAAGGCACGGTAACCATCCTCGTCAACCGGGGCATAAAGCTTGAAGGCGGCATGGGGTATCCGGACCAGGTTATCGGCAGCGGATTTTTCATAGACCGGTCGGGATACATCCTAACCAACTATCATGTCATATCCAGCGAGGTGGACCCGGAATATGAAGGATTTTCCCGGCTCTATGTACGGCTCCACAGTTCCGCCAAGGACAGGATTCCAGCGAAGGTGGTGGGTTACGACAGGATTTTCGACATTGCCCTTTTGAAAATAGAGATTGAGTCCCCCTACGTTTTCGGTTTTACCGATACGAAACAGGTCAACCCCGGCGACAGAATTTTCGCGATCGGTTCTCCGGGAGGGCTTGAAAACACCATTACCTCCGGTATCGTCTCCGCCACGGGCAGGCGCTTTCTTCAGATGGGGGACACCATCCAGGTCGATGTGCCCATAAACCCCGGCAACAGCGGCGGTCCCCTTTTAAACGACGCCGGGGAACTTATAGGCCTGGTATTCGCTGGCATCGAGCAGTTTGAAGGGGTTAATTTCGCCATTCCGAGCTACTGGTTCCGCAGGCTTATTCCGGACCTGTATCTGGGCAGCGAGCTGGTCCATTCCTGGTTCGGGCTGGCGGTAAACGAGGACAATAAAAAGCTGACAACCATGTACGTGCTTCCCGGAGGGCCGGCTTTCAAGGCGGGTCTTAAGAGAGACGACATAATTACCGCGGTTAAC
>SPDA01000411.1 GCA_004525155.1 Spirochaetales bacterium | reverse complement strand
ATGTCATACCCGTCAAGTGCGCTCAGGACATCGCTGAAATGCGCTTCGTGCCGCGCAGGCCCCATGTCCGCCACGATGAGCCTGTTCACCCTGTCGGGCGCCTGCAGGGCAACTTCCATGGCAGTCTTTCCGCCCATGGAATGTCCCAGAAGAAAGCATGAGGCAAGTCCTGCAGCGTCCATAAATTCAAGAACATCTCCGGCCATGGAAGGAAAGTTCATTTCTTCAGTGTGCGGAGATCTGCCGTGGTTCCTTGCATCCGGCACATAAACGGTATAAAAGGCCCCGAGGCGGCTGCCGGTTCCATTCCAGTTCTCCGAAGAGCCCAGAAGACCGTGAAGAATTACGAGAGGCTTACCCCTGCCGAGGACGGCATATTCCAGAATCATGCCCTGGCGATCTGCCCGACATGATCGAGGATGTGATCCGGGGAATAGGCGAATTTTTTCATGTTTTCCCTGTCCGTAACACCAGTAAGGACCAGCACGGTCTCGATTTCCGATTCGATGCCGGCGATAATGTCCGTGTCCATCCTGTCGCCTATTATCACCGTATCCTCGGGTTTGCACCCGATATTTTTCAGGGCCTGCCGCATCATGAGAGGATTCGGTTTGCCCACGAAATAGGCCTGGCTGCCGGTAGCGAGTTCGATGGGCGCCGTGAGGGCCCCGGTACCGAGGGAAATGCCGTGCTCCACGGGGCCGGTCACGTCGGGATTCGTGCCGATGAGCTTGGCGCCGCCGATTACCAGGTTAACGGCACGTTCCAGGGTATCGAAATTGTAGGACCGCGATTCCCCCACGATGACATAATCGGGATTGATGTCATTCATTGAAAACCCCGCGTCGTAGAGGGCGTTGATAAGGCCCGCCTCACCGATGACGTATGCGCTGCCGCCGGGCTGCTGGCTCTTGAGGAAACCCGCCGTGGCCTGTGCGCTGGTGTAGAAATGTTCCTCTCCCACGTTTATCCCCAGGTGGTCGAGCTTAATTTTCAGTTCCTTGGGGGACCGCTGGCTGGCGTTGGTAAGAAAGAGAAAATTTTTTTTCTGGGCCTTGAGCCATTCCACGAAGTCCTTTGCGCCTGCCAGGAGCCTGTTTCCGTGGTACAGCACGCCGTCCATATCGCAGATGAACCCGGTTTTCGACTGTATTATCGCTATACTGTCCATATTTTCATTCCTTTATTCAAAATATACTGATTTAGGTAAAACTGCCAATGAATTTCTGCAGGTTCCTTCCTCAGCCGCCTGAAAAGGCGGTTTTAAGCTGACCCAGCGTAACAAGGGCTTCCGAGTAATTGAATTGTTCGAGATTGTCCGAAAGCTTTCTTATATACAGCCTGTATGGGGTGTCGATCAGGATCTGTTTTAAGTCCTGGAACCTGTCCTCCGCCTCCAGGTCCCTTTTCCCTAGAAGGTCTTCGAGTTTACCGAACAGGGCGGTAACCGCGGATGAGTCTGTTTCCGCCGGATCATGCGCGCCTGGTCCGCCGGCTGCCTCTTCCTGGACCAGCGGCAGGATGTCGCGCTTCATGGCTTCAAGGACCTCCTTTACCTTCGGAAGCCGATCGTTTACAACCTCCTGTCTATTGTATTTTACCGCTTCTTCCAGGTCCTTGAACAGCAGGTAAAGCTCCTTTGCCCCGATATTGCCGGTAACCCCTTTCAGGGTATGCGCCTTTCTGTAGGCGGCTTCCCTGTCCCGCGGCAGAAGGTCCTTAAGTTCCCGGGCTGCGTCTCCATACTGGCTGAAAAAATTTCTTATAAGTGAAAACAGGAGGTTCCTGTTCCCGCCGAGTCTTTTCATGGCGTCCTTCAAATCAATGCCTGGAAGAACGGGCAGTTCCGCCTCAGCCTCCGGTTCCGCCGGGATTATGCCGGAGGCAGGCCGTTCCTTTGGCCGGGCTGTCCCGGCTGCCGGTATCCATTGTTTTAAAGAAGCAATCAGATGGTTTGTGTCAACCGGTTTGAGGAGAAAGCCGTCCACAAGACCGGCGGCGGTTTTTTCGAGTTCCTTGTAAGCGCTGTCAAAGGTAGCCATGAGTATTATGGCCGTGTGTTTCAGGCCCTCCTGTCCGCGCACCCGGCGGGCAGTTTCCAGGCCGTCGATTCCGGGCATTTTCCAGTCCACGATCATGACTGGATAGGGTGCTCCCTCAGCGAGACGTTTTTTCATGATGCGGAGCGCATCCTCGCCGGTACCGGCCGTATCCGCGGGCAAAGAGAAACGGGCTGCCATTTTCTTGAGCATGACCCGAAGGGCTTCGTCGTCATCCACGATGAGAAGGCGGAAATCCTTCACGGCTTCAGGCAGGGCATAATTCTTTTCCTGCTTTTAGGGACAGTTTTTTAAACGGCTGGGTCCGGCTGAAGATTGCCCCCCGGCGCACACGGGTATGGACGGTAACGGCGCCGTGCATCATTTCCGCCGGACGCCTGGTCTGGGAAAACCCTGCCGGTACCGCCGGCACCCCCGGCCGGGCGGGATAGTAACTGAAACTGCCCCGGAACGCGGCAGTGAAAGGCAGATTCAGTATGCCGTTTCTGTGCAGCAGGTTCAAGGCAGCGCAGGAGGAATACATCGCGTAACTCCGCGCAGCCTTCCTGCCGGCCCCGCCCGATGTTATTCTGGCGGTAATGATTATCATACAGATAAAGGACGCGATAAGGGCGAAAGGATTTATGTATTTCATTGACGCTTGCTGTAAAAAATATCCTAAATTTGTAATTTTCTCAAGGATGGAGGTTCCGGTATTGCATAACTCGGTTTCTGCCTATATGATTTTTTAAATTATGGCTGACAAATATTTTTATTTAAAACAGTTTATCGAAAAAGATGCCCGGATAATCGATGTACTCCTTTCAAGCGGGGAGGTTGTTATCTGCCGGAGCAAGTCCACAGGCAAGACCAAGCAGATGATCTTCAGAAATCTCTACATGAACAACCGCGTGTTCTGGAAGGAGGCGGCGGCAACCTGGGACTATTTTGTCACCAGGGAAGGCGCCCTCAAGATCAAGAACCAGCTCAAGGCGAAGGATGCGGAAAAGGATGTGGCCGCATCCGTTATCGCCGCCGGGGATGATTTTATTCCCGAGAAAAAAAAGGCGTCTGTTTCGCCCGGGGCCGGGGCTGAACTGGATAATTTCGGCGAGGATTACGAAAAAATAGACAAGCTGACCATGGACGAAAAGGTGAACCTTCTTAATATTCGCAAGGAATGGCTGCTTAAGCTTTCGGCGAATATGGAAGT
>SPDA01000252.1 GCA_004525155.1 Spirochaetales bacterium | reverse complement strand
TCCGCCTCCTTCCGCCGGCCGCCCATGCCCAGGGTAAGCCTGTATCCTGAATAGGATGAGGGCCCCTGGACACACTGAATCCCCCGGCCCGACAGGAAAAACCCCTTCGGCCAGTTGTCCTGGACCGCGTTGGCCACCCTGGTCATCCCCCGTAAAGAGGCGGCCTGGGAAAGCCAGGAATGGGTGCCGACAAAGGGCCATTGCTCATCAAGGGGCAGAAAGGCGGGAAGAAGCTGTCCCGCGGCCCGGTAAACCCGTACCATGGCATCGATTTTTTTGAAGGTTTTTCCTGTTCCCCTTTCCCAGACAAGGCTGTTGAAAAGGGAGGACCTGTGCGCAAGCTGCGATCCTTTCCTGTACCAGGCGTCGAGCCTGCCGAGGTTCCTGTAAATTTCTTCCGAAACCCAGCCGGGGTCGAACAGGAGCGGTGTTACCCCATTTGCCGTGGCAGCGGAGGCCAGTGCAAGTCCCGTGCGGTAATGGCCGTAGCCCATGCGCATCATGCCGATAACGATGCAGGGCCCGGATATTTCCGGAACAGGCGCCTCCGCCCTGCCGGCCGGTTCCGCCGGTTTCAGCGAGTAAACAGGAAACAGGCTGCCGAGATGCGGTTCGGGAACAGGCAGGAGAGCCGGGAAAGCGTGTTCCTCGAGAAGGAGGCCGCACCGATCCAGTATTCCCTTAAGGTCCCTTGCGTTCCTCCGGGAGAGGGGCGTCCCGTAGAATTCGTCTGACCTGAAACCTTTGCCGGTGAGGTTCATAGGAATCGTTTCTTGCCTTTACCTTTAAGAAAATCTTTGAACCTGCCCACATCCGTATTCATGACGAGTTTTTCCGGAACCCGCGCGTCCTTGAGCAGCTGAAGGGCCTTTGAAAAATTACCAACATCCAGGGCTATGTGGGCATCGCTGCCCACGATAAGGGGAACCTCCATGTCCCTGCAGAGTTCCGCGATGAGCCGGCAGTTTTCCGTGCTGCCCTTGCGGGAAAGGTACAGGGAACTGTTGTTTATCTCGATAAGGACTTTTTTTTCCTTCGCAGCCGCCAGAACCTTTTCGCAGTCAAAAGGAAAGTTGGGATTACCGAGATGCACCAGCACATCGATCCAGGGGTTCTCCATGACGGAAAGAAGGGCCCTGGTGTGATCGCCGCTTGAGGTAGGTTTGATTACTACTTCATGGAACCCGGCAAGCACCAGGTCGAGTTTCTCGAGCACGTCCATTTCCACGTCCAGCCTGCCGTCGATATCCGTGATGTTCGCCTCTATGCCGCGGAGCATCTCCACGCCGGAGATAAACTGGGGTATGTGGTGCATGTTTTTGGTATAAAAAATATGGGCAGAGCCCGGAAGGCCTGGGGCATGGTCCGTAATGCCCATCATCCTGAGTCGTTTTTTTCCCGCCTGCGCGGCGTTTTCCATGACAGTACTGAAACTGTGGCCGCTTGCCAGAGTGTGGCAGTGAGGATCTATAAGAAGTTTCATATTGTTTGCTCCGGTAAGAAAAAAAGATGTGCCGCCGAACAGAATTGAACTGTTGACACGTGGATTTTCAGTCCACTGCTCTACCGACTGAGCTACAGCGGCACATTGTGGAAGTTATTTATAAACACTATGCAAAAAATTGTCAAGAGACTTTCATCTTCGGACAGATCTTTTCCGGTCCAGGCTGGTATGGTATACTCATATAAAGGCAGGATATGGAGAGATATAAAAAGGGCATTTCCGCTTACAAGGCAGCGCAGCAGAAGACATCTTCCGTGCCGCCGCTCAACAGCGGGTCCGGCAGGGAAAAACCGGCGGCGTCGCGGATTTCACAAGGACCTCCCGTGGAAGGCTTTGTAAAATCGACACATACACCTTCGGGCTATAAAAAGGCGGCTAAATTCCTTCTTCTTGTGGGCAAGGAGGAAGCGGCAAAGGTACTCAATCATCTTTCCGAAGAGGAGATTGAAGGCATAACCAGGGAAATAGCCGTCATAAAACGGATAGACCACGAGGAAGCCCGGAACATACTTATGGATTTCGGTTTTATCAAGGAGACGGGGCCCACCCTTAAGGGGGGTGTGGATACCGTCAGGACCATGCTGACGGAAGCCTTCGGCCCTGAAAAGGCGGAAACCTTCATAAAAAGGGTAGGTCCCTTCAAGGGCACCCTCAAGCCTTTTGCTTTTCTGCATGACCTTGATTTCGCGCAGATAATGATGCTCTTCAAGGACGAGCCGGATACGGTGATAGGCATCATTCTGCCCCATCTCGAGCCTTCCCTGGCCTCCAAAATCCTCAAGACCCTTTCCGCGGACATGCAGAAAAAAATCATCAGGCGCATCGCGGTCATGGCGAAAATTGAATCTTCCGTGCTTTTACGGGTGGAGGAAGCGCTCAAGGAAAAGGTCCGCAAGCAGGGTAAAATCGTTACCAATGAAATAGACGGAAGGAAGACGCTGGCAGACATCCTGAAACACATGAATTTCGAGGAGGAGGAAAAAATACTGCGCGGCCTTTCCGAAGACTCGCCGGACCTGTACCAGGAAATGAAGGAGAGACTCTTCACCATTGACATTATCTTCTATCTGGAAGAGAAGGACTTTCAAAAAGTGCTGAGGGATTATGATGATACCCAGATTGCCCTGCTGCTCAAAGACAAGTCCGAGCTCGTTCGTACCCATATGCTGAAACATGTATCCCAGCGCAGACGGGATTTAATAATGGACGAGTATGAACACGCAGGTGCCGTGAAGAAGCGGGATGTACATGCCGCCACGAAAGACTTTATCGCACGTCTTACCTCCCTGGCTGAAGAAGGTAAAATCGTGATAAAGCGCGAAAGGGAAATATATATTTAAAGGGATAGGAGCGCTCATGTATTCTGAAGGCACGTATTCAACGGGAATTGCTTATCTGCTCTGGTTTTTATCGGGCTTCGGCGTCCTGGGATTCCACAGGTTCTACCTGAACAAGATCGGTACCGGTATCCTCTGGGCCTTAACGGGGGGCCTCGGGCTCGTGGGGGCAGTGTATGATTTTTTTACCCTTCCTGCGCAGGTGCGGGATGCGAACCTTCGTAATCGCTACATGGTATCCCTGGCCGGTGCCGGTTACGATACCGGCCTGACGAGGGACAGCGCGGCGCTCGAGGAAGCGCTCCGGAAACTCAAAACCGACAGACAGGGCCAGGAATCGATAGAAAGAATAATCCTCCGTACCGCGAAAAAAAACCGGGGCCTGGCCACGGCTTCGGAAGTGGCCCTGGAAGGCAACATTCCCATTGAAAAGGCGAAGAAATATCTTGAAAAACTTGCCCTGGACGGGCATGCGGAATTGAAAATAACAAATGAGGGGGTTATCGTTTACCTCTTTCCAGAATTCCGCGCCTTCGGAAGCGGCAATGAAGCGGGGGGGCCTGAGTTCGAGGACCTGGGCCGCTGAAGAATACAGCTCTTTGCTTACCCGTACCTGTCATCAATACCATTCGTCGAAGACTTCATAGAACACTTCGCTGAGACCCGTCTCTTCCCAGTCGAAGCCCACCTCGAAACCGACAAGCGAGCCGTCTCTGTAGGTGTCCCACAGATTGACATACAAACCTTCGTCATTCTGGTATTCGGAAAAGAATACCGATGTTCCGTCATCCTCATCGTAATCCTCGGAACTGACGAGGTTGTGCGGATAGAGCGGATCCGGGCTTATGAAGATGTAATCCATATCGGATTCGGGATCGTAAAGGAGAAAGGGCGATCCTTCAAGATCCGCGTCCCAGTAATAATTTTCGTCTTCATCGTACATATAGGTAAGATAATCGCCGAAATCGTCTTCGTACCCTTCCGCATACATTCCGGCCATTTTCTGCCAGCCGTCGCCGTCCTGCTCGCTGATATCGGCGGAGGCGGACCAGAATCCTTCTTCAACATCCTCGCAGACGATGGTTATCCGGAGAGTATCGTCCAGGTTGTAGTACTCCGTTATCTGCCCCGGTTCCATGTGACCTATTCCGGCAACCTGCAGGTAAATCATGAAGATCCAGGTGAGAAAGGATTGCAGCATTGGCATGGACGCCTCCTTGTTACATAAATTTTTACTTTTCTGCCAGAGTATATCACCTATCGGAATAAAATCCAGTTGTGCGGGTTTGACTGTTTACGGACGGCAAGATATATTGTCGTATATGGGCAGAAATTTATTGACTGTAAACCGTGTGACGCAGATAAAAATGCTCAAGGCCCTGTCTGTCGGGGATAAAATCGATTCCCTCGAGCGCGAAGCCCGCAACCTCTTAAGCCTCTGTCCGGATGACGGCATCGGTTATTTTATCGCTTCCTTCCGGAGAACACATTCCAGTGACCCACAGAGATCTGCTTAAGGCATTCTTCGAAAAGGACATCCCCTTTGTTGTCATAGGGGGAGTCGCCATGAGAATATACAACAGCCCCCGCGTAACTTATGATATCGATATCGCCGCACGCATTCTGGATAGTGATGCGATAGTGGATTTATTGTACGGGCGCGATTATTTCATCATTGAAGAGGTTACGGACAAGGACGTGCGCATCCCGATTTCCCCTCAGGCAGCCCTGGAATGGGTTGAGAAAACCAGAACGGGAGCTCTCAGTTTTATGAAATTCCGGAACCCGCCGAAGGACGAAACTGT
>SPDA01000102.1 GCA_004525155.1 Spirochaetales bacterium | reverse complement strand
GGCGAAGGGTTAAGCGTGTGGATATAATCAATAATTTTTCAAAAGAGCAGATATTTTTCAAAAAGCTGAATGGAAGACTTGACGATGTGAGGTTAATCATATGCCCGAAAATTTAATTCTTGAAATGAAAAATATATGCAAAGCTTTTCCGGGTGTAGAGGTATTTGATCAATTCGGATTTGATTTAAAGAGAGGGGAGATCCATTGTATTGTCGGGGAGAACGGCGCCGGAAAATCGACCCTGATTAAGATGTTCTCCGGGGCCCATACGCCGGATAAAGGGGAGATCTATCTGGATGGAAAACTGGTGCGGATATCAAACCCCCGTGCCGCAATGGAAATGGGGATACAGACCATTTATCAGGAACATACTCTTTTCCCGTTTTTAAATGTTATGTTAAACCTGTTTGCAGGAAACGAGATCTTAAACGGCATCACCATAAATAGAAGAGAGATGGTAAAGAAGACTCAGGAAATTCTGGATTATCTGCACTCAAATATAGATCCTCTGGATATCGTAGGGCAGCTGGGGAGCGGTGCGCAAAAAACGGTGGAAATTGCGCGAGGCCTGGTACAAAAGTCCAGAGTCATGATTCTCGATGAGCCGACCGCTTCTTTTTCCCAGACCGAGATCGACCACCTGCTGAGTATATTAAAAAAACTTGCCGAGAGCGGGATCAGCATCATCTATATTTCCCACCACCTCGAGGAAGTGTTTAAAATCGCAGACAGGGCTACGGTAATCAGGGATGGAATAAAGATCAGTACCTATGAATCTAAAGAGATTACCGAGCAGAAACTGATAAATGATATGGTAGGCAGGGATGTCTCCCTTTTCTACGAGAGGCCGAAAGTTCCAATCGGCGAAGTGAAATTCGAGGTGAAAAACCTGTACGGCAATGGGGTGAAAGGTGCTTCCTTTGCGGTCCGGACTGGTGAGCTTCTCGGGATTGCCGGCATGGTGGGGTCCGGCAGAACGGAACTTGCCGAGATTTTGTTCGGCGCCAAGAAGGTCGATTCCGGGGAATTCTTTATTGACGGAAAAAAGATAAATATCAAAACTCCCCTTTCGGCCATTACGAACAAGATGTGCTATATAACGGAAGACCGCCAGGCAACCGGACTGTTTTTACAGCATTCCCTGGATAAAAATATTCCGATAGCTAGATATTCACAAATCCCGATGCCCTTTGCCCTGCCGAAAGAAGATATTAAAATCTCTCAAAAATATATAGATGCTTTAAGCATAAAAACGCCAAGTGTATCTCAGAAGGTGATGTTCCTGTCGGGCGGCAATCAGCAGAAGGTTGTTTTGGGGAAATGGTTTGCCACGAATGCCGATATATTTATTTTTGACGAACCAACCAGGGGAATAGATGTGGGCTCAAAAGAGGAAATCTACAAAATAATAGTGGATCTGCTTCAGAATAAAAAAGCGGTGATCATGATTTCCTCGGATATGGCGGAGCTCATTGCCCTGTGCGATAAGCTCATCGTCATGCGCGAGGGCAACATGGTGGCGGAAATAAAAAAAGACGAGATAAGTGAAGAAAATATTCTTACACATTCGATTGGAGGCAGCATCTGATGAGATCAACGAGTCCCTTGTTAAAAAGAATTTCAAAAAGCGAGAACATGTCTGTTTTTCTGGTACTCGTTTTCATTATTCTGGCGATTATTTTAGTGGAATTATTCGCCGTAAGAGGCGGGGCTATCACCCAAGTGGCTTTTATCAAACCCATGAATATCTCCAATGTATTGATGCAGATATCGGTAACGGGAATATTGGCCCTGTCCATGACGTTCATCATGATCTCCGGAGGCATCGATCTTTCCATAGGACAAATGATGTGCTTTATCGGCACGGGGATGGCCTTTTTAATACGAACAGCGGGTATGAACATCGGCCTGGCAGCTATTCTTGCGATTGCGGGAGCAATAATCTTCCAGCTGATAATGGGCCTTATTATTTCGCGCACAAAACTCGAGTCTTTTATCGTGTCTTTGGGTTTTTTGAGTATTTACCGAGGTTTTACCTACCTCATTACAAACGGCAGGGAAATCACCATCGAAGGCAAATTCAGATTCCTGGGTAGGACCTATCTCGACATCACGGAAAATTTCAGACTCCCCATGCCTGTAATAATATTTATCGTCCTTTCCTTTTTTGTATGGTTTTTACTCCGATACACGAAATTCGGACGGAAAGTTTATGCTGTGGGAGGAAATGAAAACGCGGCATATCTTGCAGGTATCAATGTAAAAAATTTCAGATTAATGCTGTACGGAATAAACGGGTTTTTCATAGCTGTTGCCACCATGGTACAGCTTTCAAGACTCGGCACCGGGAACCCGCTGATGGGCGAAGGGAAGGAAATCGAAGTTATTGCCGCTGTTGTCGTCGGCGGTACTGCACTGGCAGGCGGCAGAGGGAATGTGTGGGGGACCTTTATCGGTGTAGTGCTCCTGGGAATCATCTCCAACGGGTTAAACATTCTGGGTGTAAACCCCCATTGGCAATACGTAATGCGGGGCCTGCTTATAGTCTTTGCGGTATCGTTAACTTATGTTAGCAGTCTGCGGGCTTCATCAATCCATAAAGAGACTAAGGAGGTTCAAAAACAAAAAACTGGTTAGGAATCATCTATTGTGGTGCGGCATTTTCCTTGTTAAAGGAAAAAATTATTTTTATTGCACGCATGGTACGTGCAAAAGGAGAAACAAATGTCTAAATTATTAAAGATTTTTGGAGTGCTGCTGTTGATGGTATGCATATCAGGAGCATTAGTCTTTGCCGGCGGCGAGAAGGAAACACCAGCTGCGGGGAAAGCAGGCGGCGAGCTTGCCGGTGTTAAAATCGGCTTTGTAAATGCCGGACCGGATGACTATTATGCCCAGTTTGGCAATACCTTTAAGGCCATAGCAGAGACCTATGGAATGGTTGTTACCGAACTTAACTCTGACTACAAGCCGGAGAAAGAACTGGCCAATGTCCAGGACCTTATTGCCAAAGGCGTTAAGGCCATTGCAGTCATCACTGCCGGCGCCGCCGGCAGCAAGGCGTCCATCGAAGCCGCAAACCGTGCGAAGGTGCCCATATTCTTCATCGCCGGTAAACCTGAAATAACTCCGGGCACCGACCTTACAGGACACGTTACGGATAACTTCGTGATCATGGGTTATCAGGTTGGTAAATGGATTATAGATAATGTCAAGGATCCGGTTGTTGTAAATATACCCGGTTTCCTGGGACAGGGTCCTGCTGAAGGCGAGATTGTCGGTTTCAATCTGGCTTTCGCGGAAGCCAAATTGCCCGAACCGTATCTTACCAAAAGCTCGGAATGGCAGAGAACTCTCGCTATCCCGATTGCTCAGGACCTTGTAGCATCGGGAAGAAAATTTAACGCCATATTCGCATGTAATGAAGAGACTGCTGCAGGCATTCTCACCGTATTTGACGAGCTGAATGTAAAAGGCGTAACGATGGTATCCTGTAATGGAAAGGAAGAAGCCTGGGCATGGCTTAAATCCGGTCAATTGGCCGCCACTTCTCCCAACCCCCCGTCACTCAATGCCGACCTCTGCGTTCAGCAGATAGTAAGGCAGCTTACTGGTAAGCCATTCGTCAAGTACCTTCAGATTATGCCCTGGGATGTACTGACCAAGAACAATCTGGATAAAGCTATACCCTGGATTACAAAAGATTATCTAACAGGCCGTGCAGCCAATAAATTCCAGTGGAGCCTCGAGTTTTATGAAAAACAGTACGAAGCTAACAAGAATTTGTTCGTCGATTTCGATAAAAAATTAGCGGATTACATGGCAACACATTAGACGCGCTTTACAGTTTGTCTAAATGAAAAAACCTGCAGGGAAACCTGCAGGTTTTTTGTTACTCGGTAACATTTTTAAACGGAAGAGGACAGCATCCCCGGTATGCTGCTATTCAGCTCCCAGTGATTTTAAATATTTGTAGCTGTTAAGGAGATTGTCCTTGCCTCCGACTTCAAGAGTCGAGTGTGTAACATGCTTCAGGATGGAATATACCGATGCGATATCGATTATACCTTCCCCGAGAGCAATGGGACTCATTCCCGTGCCGAATTCTTTTCCCCGTCTTTCTTCCCAATCCTTCGGCAGGTCTTTCCAGTGAACATGCTTGATTTTATCCTTGAAAGTCTTAGCCATTTTGACGACGTCCGCCCCGCCCAGCCAGGAATTCCCCGTATCCATATTGATGCCTAAGCTATCCGGATTACCCAATTTATTCATTACAGCTTCCAGCCCATCGATGGTATCCGTTACAGGGCCATGAGGTTCAAGGAGTAGAGTTACGCCCAAATCCCCGGCCAATTTCACCGGTTCGTAAATTTTATCGGCAATCACCAGTACTTTTTCGGCAAACGATAAGTTCATTCCCCATTTTGTATCGGGAGTTCCGTCTGTAGTAACCACATAGGGAACACTGATAAGGGCCGCCATTTTAATTGCCTTAAGCATCTCGTTCGTTCCGTACCGCGACGGCGTAGAGGGATCCAGCAGGTTTCCGTGGGCGCATACTGTAGTTATTTCGAGACCATATTTTGCAAACAGTTTTTTTACCGAAATCGGATTTTCATCCAGACTCAAGGAGGCGTTTGCGTGAATCATCCCTATAAGAGAAGCCCCTGAATGACTGTCCGTAATATCTGCACAGGAAAAACCCAGATCCGCAATAATTTTCAACTGGGCCTCAAGATCCTGCCAAGCCTCTATCAGAGCAAAACACCCAACTTTCATACGAAAACTCCTTGTAATATGATTTATTCTGTAGAATAGAAAAGTTAATCCGCAAGGTCAAGATGGAAAGTGAAAAAAAGCGGTTAATTCTTCCGCGAAGGAACGGCCGAACGGATAAAGACGAGGGTAACAAATAAATCTCCCCCTCCTAAAAAAGGCATGAGCAGGATGATTGCCGTTCACGATAGACACCCCGCGCAATTCCTGCTATAACATGCACATATGGTCAACAAACCCCTTCTCCAGCTCGCCGTGGACGCGGCGGATTTGAAAGCGGCGATGCGTATCGCGGGTGAGGCGCATCCTTTTTTTGACATTCTCGAGCTCGGTACGCCGTTGGTTATCGAGGAGGGTATGCATGCCTTCAAGGAGGCAAAACTGAGGTTCCCGAGCAGGCGGATACTGGTGGATGCCAAGATAGCGGACGCGGGATACCTGGAAGCCTATACGGTACTGTCAAAAGGAGCGGACATCGTTACGGTCCTCGGCGTGGCGGATGATAAAACCATCGAGGGAGCGGTCAGGGCCGCGAGAGAAACCGGAGGCAAGGTGATGGCGGATTTAATCCATGTAACCAGCGTCGTCGAAAGGGCGCGGCGGATGGATGCGCTGGGCGTTGACATCGTATGCCTGCACACCGCTTCCGACTGCCAGTCCGCGGATACCCAGCCCCTTGCTGAGCTCGAAGCGGTACGGCCTGTCGTCCAGTGTTTAGTCGCCATCGCGGGGGGTATGGAGCTCAAGAGCGCCCGGGAGGCGGCTGCCCTGGGTGCCGACATCGTTGTTGTAAGCGGCGGCATCATCGCCCAGAAGGACATCAAGCGGGCGGCGTCAAAAATCTACAAAGCCCTGCACGGCAGAGCGGGATAGGAGCACAGCATAATTGGATGAATCGCTGATCGGTTCTGTACTGGATGAACTGGGCCGGACGCTCCGTCATGTACATCCCGCGGGGCTGGACCGGGCAGCGGACATGATCGCGGAGGCCCGCGCGGTGTTTCTGGCCGGCGCCGGAAGGAGCGCCTTAGGGATACGCGGGTTTGCCATGCGCCTCATGCATCTGGGCAGGCGGGTTTATGTCGCGGGCGAGACCACAACGCCCGGCATCCGGAAAGACGATCTGCTTGTCATCGGTTCAGGTTCTGGAAAAACCGCCGGTCTCGTTGCCATGAGCGGCAAGGCCCGCGAAAACGGCGCGAAAATCCTTCTTCTTACGATGGACCCGTCATCCCCCTTGGGTATTGCCGCTGACCACATTATCGAAATACCCGCGCCCACGCCCAAAAGCGGCAAATCCGCAGGCGTATCCATCCAGCCCATGGGCACGCTTTTCGAGCAGAGCCTCTTTATTACCTGCGATATCCTCGTGCTGCTCCTGATGCGGAAGCTCAATCTGACCTCTGAAGAAATGTTTTCCCGTCACGCCAATCTGGAGTAAACCGTTCCCGGCATCATGCCGGACTTATAAATGTATATGCCGATGTTAATGTTGCGCAGGGTAACAGATTTTAGTATCATCTGTACTGTATTCCGCACCACCGCCTTTCTTGCTGTACAGTCACGCACGCTTAAACCGAAGTAATGTTTTTTAAGGGGGCGTCATGAAAAAAAATATGTTAACTGCCGTGCTTATTCTTTTCGCGGCATGTTATTTATCCGCCGAAGGCGGGCAGGAACTGCCGCACATCCATACTGTCGCGAAATCGGGAACCCTCGCCGAATTACGGGCTGCGGTACGGGCCGGAGAGGACATTCATGAAAGGGACAACCAGGGAAGGACCCCGCTGCTGTGGGCTGCCCGGGATAACCGCGATCC
>SPDA01000326.1 GCA_004525155.1 Spirochaetales bacterium | reverse complement strand
TATGGCTCCTGAACAGAACAAGATAATTTACTCCATGATGAGGGTCTCCAAGACCTATAACCAGAAAACAGTGCTCAAGGATATTTCGCTTTCCTACTTTTACGGAGCGAAAATAGGCGTTATCGGCCTCAACGGCTCCGGAAAAAGTTCGCTTCTGAAAATTCTCGCCGATGTAGACAAAAATTTCGCCGGCGAAACGATAGTGAGCGAGGGGTACACGATAGGATACCTGGAACAGGAACCCCAGCTCGAGTCCGGTAAAACAGTAAAACAGATAGTGCAGGAAGGCGTACAGGAGATTGTCGACCTCCTTGCTGAGTTCGACAGGGTAAACGAACGTTTTGCCGAACCCATGTCCGACGAAGAGATGGAGAAGCTCCTCGAAAAACAGGGCGCCATACAGGAAAAGCTCGACGAAACAAATGCCTGGGACCTCGATTCGAGGCTCGACATGGCCATGGACGCCCTGCGCTGTCCACCGGACGATCAGATGGTAGACACCCTCTCCGGGGGCGAAAAGCGGCGTGTGGCCCTGTGCCGCCTGCTGCTTAAGAAACCGGATATACTCCTGCTGGACGAACCAACCAACCACCTCGACGCGGAAACCGTCGGCTGGCTTGAACAGCATCTGCAGCGCTACGAAGGCACTATTATTGCAGTGACCCACGACCGTTATTTCCTGGACAATGTAGCGGGCTGGATACTAGAGCTGGACAGGGGAGAAGGTATTCCGTGGAAGGGCAACTATACTTCCTGGCTTTCCCAGAAACAGGAAAGACTCCGGGTTGAAGGCAAGCAGGAGTCGGATCGCCACAAGACCCTGGAACGGGAACTGGAATGGATACGCATGAATCCCAAGGGCCGGCACGCCAAGGCGAAGTCGCGCATTACGTCCTACGAATCCCTTTTAAACCAGGAAGCCAAAACCAGGGAAAAGGAACTGGAAATCTTCATCCCGGCCGGGCCGAGACTCGGAGACATCGTGGTAGAAGCCGATGATTTGTGCAAAGGATTCGCCGACAAATTGCTTATCGACAACCTTACGTTCAAGCTTCCGCCCGGCGGCATAATCGGTATTATCGGGGCGAACGGCGCGGGTAAAACCACCCTGTTCAAAATGATTACGGGCTCCGAAAAACCCGACAGCGGGAACTTAAGGCTCGGTGAAACCCTTAAAATCGCCCATGTTGACCAGCTTCGTGACGTGCTCGAACCGGACAAAACGGTGTGGGAACTCATATCCGGCGGCTACGACAATATCAAGCTCGGAAACAGGGAAGTTAACTCGCGCGCCTATGTGGCACGTTTCAATTTTTCGGGCACTGATCAGCAGAAAAAAGTCGGCGTGCTCTCCGGCGGGGAACGCAACCGCGTTCACCTCGCCATGATGCTCAAAGAGGGCGCCAACGTGCTCCTCTTGGACGAACCCACCAACGATCTCGACGTGAACACCATGCGCGCTCTGGAAGAGGGACTCGAAAGTTTCGCCGGCTGCGCTTTGGTCATAAGCCACGACCGCTGGTTTTTAGACCGCATTGCCACCCACATCCTCGCTTTCGAAGGCGAGAGCAAAGTGTTCTTTTTTGACGGCAACTATTCCGAGTACGAAGAAAACAAGAAACAGCGATTGGGCGCAGACGCGGACAGGCCGCACAGGATCAAGTACAGAAGAATGACACGGTAACTCCGCACCGCGGTCAGCTTTTAAAACCGACGCGGCTGCAATGAATCGCCGGCAGCCTGATTATCCCTCAACAGTTGACTTAATTATAATATTATGATATTACTTTTTAATATTATAACATTGAAGGCAGAAACAAATGGCAATAGAACTGACGATGCCGGCCCTCAGCCAGACGACGGACACAGTGAAGCTGGTTGCATGGCTGGTGAAGGAAGGGGATGAGGTACGGAAAGGCCAGCCGGTGTGCGGGGTAGAAACGGACAAGGTGACCATGGAAGTGGAAAGCTTTGCTGGGGGAACCGTGCTGAAGCTTGTGGGCCGGCCGGGGGAGGAGATTTCCGCAGGGAGGGTGATTCTTCTGCTGGGGGAACCGGGGGAGGTTGTCCCTGAGGCAGTCCCCGGAGGGACGGAGGAGGGCGAAACAGCCCGGAAACCGTCGGGAAAGAGGGTTTCCGCAGCGGTCCCCGGAGGGACGGAGGAAGCCAAGACGAGGGCCACCCCCCTGGTCCGGAACCTGGCGGAGAAAAAAGGCCTTGATCTGGCCCAGGTGCCGGGCAGCGGGCCCCGGGGACTTATCACGAAAGAGGACCTGGCCGCCTATGAGGCAGCCCTGGCCGGGGGAAAAGCTGCCGGAACCTTCCGGGCCAGCAGGATGGTGCGGCAGCGGGCGGAAAAACTCGGTCTTGACCTGGGCCATTTCCGGGGCAGCGGTCCCGGAGGGCTTATAGTATTCGCGGATTTACCTTCCGGAGGGACGGAGGAACCGGTTGTCTCCGGCAGCCCCCTTTCTTCCGGTCTGTCCTCCTTCCGGGAGGAGGAGCCTTCCCGGAACCAGCTTGCGGTGGCGAAGGCCTTGAGCGTAAGCGCCCGGGAGATTCCCCAGTACAGTCTGGGGGTGCCGGTGGACCTGGCCCGGCTGACAGCCTTGCGGGAGAGGGAGAAAACCGGGGACGGAGGAAGGCTGAGCATCTACACGCTGTATCTTCATGCCGTTTCCCGGGCCCTGCGGGATTTTCCCCGGGTGAACGGCTGTTTTAGGGACAACAGGAACCGGCTCTATGAGGAGATCAACCTCGGCTTTGCCCTGGCGGAGGGCAGGGAACTGTACGTTCCTGTCGTACGGCAGGCGGACAGGAAGAATCTACAGGAGATCGACGAAGAAGTGAAAAGGCTCACCGCCCGGGGGAAAAGCGGGAACCTGGCAGGAGTCGACCTGACCGGGTGCACCTTCACGGTGAGCAACCTGGGGGTCTATCCGGTGACGGAGTTCCGGGCCCTGGTGACCCCGGGACAGGCGGGGATCCTGGCCCTGGGCAGGAGCGGGAAAACGATCCTGGTGGATGAGGATAACCGGATGCGGGTGGCGGAGTGTATGGTCATGACGGGGAGTTTTGACCACCGTCTGGTAAACGGCGCGGAAGGGGCTGCGTTTCTGGCGAAGGTAAAAGAGATTTTGGAAAAGGAGCTGTAGACAGCATGGCGTATGAAACAATCATGAAGACCCTGGGAAAAGAAAAGGTCCTGGGGATGTACCGGCGGATGCGGGAGATACGGGAGTTTGAGGAGAAGATACGGTACCTGTTTCTGGAAGGGAAGATGCCGGGAACGGTACACCAGTATATCGGCCAGGAGGCCTGCGCGGTGGGGGTCTGCTGGGCCCTGAACCGGGACGACATGATAGCCTCCACTCACCGGCCCCACGGGCACGCGATTGCCAAGGGGGTGAGCCTGAAAGCGGTGGCTGCGGAACTCTACGGCAAGACTACGGGCTGCTGCAAGGGGAAGGGGGGGAGCATGCACGTGGGGGATCCCGCGGTGGGGATGCTTCCGGCCATAGCCATAGTGGGAGGGAACATCCCCATTGTGACGGGGATGGCCCTGGCCTTCAAGATCCGGAAGGAGAAGCGGGTGGCGGTGAGTTTTTTCGGGGACGGAGCCACCAACGAAGGGGCTTTTCATGAAGGGTTGAACGCTGCGGCTGTGTACGACGCCCCGGCGGTGTTCGTGTGCGAGAACAATCTCTACGGCGCCTCCACCAGCATCAAGCTCACGGCGCGGGTGGAGAATATCGCGGACCGGGCGGCTTCCTACGGCATGCGCTCCGCCATTGCCGACGGGATGAACGTGTTCGATGTGTACGAGAAGGCGGCGGAAGCGGTGGCCTATGCCCGGGAGGGGAAGGGTCCCACGCTGCTGGAGCTGAAAACCTTCCGGCTCTGCGG
>SPDA01000207.1 GCA_004525155.1 Spirochaetales bacterium | reverse complement strand
GTGCTCATAATAATCAGGTCCGCATTTTCCTCTTTGGCGGTTTCCAGAATCTTCGACGCCGGTTCGCCGTCAACCACTATCCTGGTTTCAACAGAAATGCCGTCCTTCCGGAGGCCATCCGCCGTCTTATCAAGGTATGCCTTAGCATCGGCTTCAAGTTTGTCCTCAGCCGCGCGTGTATGCTCTACGCCAAGGTAATTTTTTGCATCCATAATGATAGGTTCCACTACTCGAATCAAAACAACCAAATCAACCGGGCGCCCTTGAGCGATGGCTCTGACATGCTCCAGAGCGCTCTCGGCGAATTTTGAGCCGTCCAAGGGAACTATTATTTTTTTATACATCCTTTGCCTCCTTAGACCGGCTTCATTTGCCGCCGAAATAAAGCTTCGGCAAATACAGGGCAATCTGAGGGAAAATCATCACCAGGACCAAGCCCAGGATCATGAGACCCACGAAAGGCCAGACCGATCTGTAAATATCCCCTATCGTAAACTCCTTCGGCGCCATCGCCTTCATCAAAAACAGGTTGTATCCGAAGGGAGGCGTCAGGTACGCGATCTGACAGGTGATCGTATACAGAACCCCATACCAGATCGGGTTGAACCCCAGCTTGATAATCAGAGGGACGTACAGAGGTGCCACGACTATGAGCATAGCCGTGTCATCCAGAAACATGCCCATGAGAATGTAGGAGAGCTGCATCATGATTATGATTCCCCAGCGGCCGAAGTTCCAACTGAGAAACAGGCTCTCGATGGCGTATACAGCGCCCAGGCCATCAAAGACGGCGCCGAAAGCCAGCGCGGCCAGGATGACCCACATGAACATGCAGCTCACTCTCAGGGTTTCCTTCAACACCTCGACCATGACTTTCCAGGTCAGCCGCCGCTTGAGGAGAGCGATAATGGTAATCGCGATCGCCCCCACCGCGGAGCTTTCCACCAGGCTGGTCACCCCCAGAAAGAATAACCCAGACATTAGGAAAATGATGAGAATGGGAAGGATCGCGGAGCTTAAGAGCTTGAACTTCTCCCGCAAGGGAATCGAGCGTTCTTCCTTAGTCGCCGCCGGTCCCAGCTGGGGCTGGATCCCGCAACGGATAACGATGTAGAGTATGAATAGGAACGCCAGCATGAAACCGGGCAACACACCGGCCAACCACAGCTGACCGACCGGCTGCCGGGCGATCATCCCGTACAGCACCAGAACGACGCTGGGCGGAATCATGATGCCCAGGGAGCTGGCGCCCTGGATTACCCCCGAGACCATGATCTTGTCGTACTTGCGCTTCATCATTTCCGGCAGACAGATCGTATTTCCTACGGCCATGCCTGCCACGCTCAAGCCGTTGATCGCCGCGATGATGGACATCAGGACGATGGTTCCGACGGCCAAGCCGCCCCGGACCGGTCCCATCCAGACATGCATCATCCGGTACAGGTCATCCGCGATCCCCGACTTGGAGAACATGTATCCTATATAAATGAACAGGGGCAGGGTCAGCAGCGGATACCAGTTCAGCAGGCTGATGCTGGCATGGAACGCCATGCCTTCACCGCCCGCCCCCCACAGGGCCAGCGAGAAAACGACGGCTACTCCGCCGATAACCGCAAAGATATGCCGTCCGGTGAGAAGCATAACCAGCATCGAGACGAACATCAGGATGGCCATCATTTCGAAACTCATGATTTCTCCTTCTCGGTTGCCTGCTCGGTTGCCTGCTCGGTTGCCTGCGCCGTACTTTTGCCTCTAAGTGTGCCTAAGTCCTTGAAGAACTCGGCTATCACCTGCAGAGTCATCAGCACCATTCCGAACAGCATGATGATTTTGATGGGACTCACCTGCGGGGCCCAGGAAGAGTAACTCTTTTGTTTGTATTTGAGAGAATACTCGAGGCTGAGGAAGCCGCCCACTAAGAGTATCACGAGGTACACCATTATGATGACTATGGTGAGAACATCGGAAACCGCCTTGTTCTTCGGCGACCACCTGGCGTAGGTCAGGTCCATGCGCACATGCCCGTCCATGAGCAGGGTGTAAGCCCCGCCGAGGGTGTAATAGGCGGCCATGATGAACTGTGCCATTTCCACAGTCCAGATCCAGGGATGATTGAAGACGGTTCTGGATATCGTCTCGAAAAACAAAACGCCTATCATGCCGAAAACCAGGTACATGGCAAAATGACCCACCGCTTTGCTCGTAGCGGTGATGCCGTCTACATACGCTTTGATTACTTTATTCACTTCGGCTCCTCCCTCCACTTCGGGATGTGATACTAAAGAACAGCAGAGGCCGCCTTCCCCGGCTCAAGAGCAAGCCCCGCCAGGGAAGGTAGACCTTCAGTTATATAATAGACTTTGTTTCCCGGTTCCTCAGTATCGGTAGGGAGGGCCGGCTTTTTCCATCGTGTCGTTGTAGTCTTTGAGTATCTGCACCACCTTGGCGGCCCGGGGACTCTTCTTGGCAGTCTCATCCCAGAACTTCAGGGCTTCCTTTTCAACCGTCGCCCACTCATCCGCGGGGATGGTGGTCAGCTCCAGCTTACCTCCCTTGACGCGGTAATTGGCTTCGCCCAACCAGTACCAGTGCAGCCGGTAGTAGTGCGATTTGTCGATCATCAGCTTGTACAGCTGCTGCAGGTGCGGGGGCAACTTCTCCCAGGCCTTGGTGTTGACGAACCAGCCGCCGGACCAGCCGCCGGAGATGGGATTGGTCAGGTAATATTTGGTGACATCAGCCCAGCCGACCGTATAGTCCTCGGTAATGCCGGACCAGCTCACGCCATCCAGCATGCCGGTTTGGATGGCCATCTCGACGTCCTCGTAGGGCATGCTTACCGGAACGACGCCGAAGCGCTGCATGAACTGGCCGCCCGTCGGGAACATATAAATCCGCAGACCCTTAAGGTCCGAAAGATGGCGGATTGGTTTGGTGGTAGCGAAATTGCACGGATCCCAGCTCCCCTGGCTCAACCAGGTAACGCCCGGAAACTCGTCGTATGCTTCCTTCCAAATTTCGTTCAACCCGTAGTGGTTCCATAGAACGTCAACATCTATTCCATAGCGCGCGGCCAGGGGGAAGTACGCCCCGAATACCGCAACATCCACAGGAGAAGCCATGGAGTCATCGTCGCTGACGCAGGCGTCGAGAGTGCCCTTCTGCACCGCCTGGAACATTTCGCCCTGGGGTACCAGCTCGTCCGCCGTGTACACGTCGATGACCATCTCGCCGTTGGCCGCAATATTGAATTCCTTTACCGCGTTTCCTACGACATACGGGTTCAAAGCAGGACCGGCATACGACTGGAGCCTCCACCGGATGGGCTCTGCCGCTTGTGTTTGTGCTTGTGCGGTCTTTTCCGGAGTTGCAGTCACCTGCTTTCCGCCACAAGCGCTTATCATGAGGACAACCATTGCCAGCCCGACTACCAAACTGGCCACCATTACAATTTTCCGAACATTCATGCTCTTCATTGTGATGCCTCCTTTTTTAATGAACCACAGATATTCCTGTTCAGTCATTAAGTCTAGATTATAAACCAAAAATCTCATCTGTCAAGAAAAATAATATTGTTGTAAATTTTTTACGGAAAAAATGGTAGATAATTCAAATAACCCATGAAAAAGTGCGGAAAATGTAAGCCGGACCCGCCGCGCAGCAGTCCATCGGATGGGGAACCTCGACACCGCCGGAGGGCATCTCGTAATTACGCCGCCTTAAACCGGTCCAACTGTTAAACGTATTTGTTTTCGCTGTGGAGCGCTATGAAGCTCTCCACAGCCGTGATCGAGTCTATTGTTGAAAGCTCGGTGCTTAGGAATTTGATGATATTGTAAGGTTCCACGAAAACCTCCACGAGAAGATCATACCTCCCTGTGACAACGGACACCGCCTTTACGTTGTTCAGTTTCGCTATGGCCTGGGCCACTTTCATGCTGTCGCGGTTCACGGCGATTTTAATGCCCATGTAGACAAAAGACTCGTCCTGCCGCTCATTGGGGTTCGTCTGCCCCCGGATCCTCAAGAAATCGTTCTCCGTAAGCTTGTTTATCCGGTTACGCACGGTTCCCTCGGACACGCCGATAAGTTTCGCGATTTCGTTGTTCGGCGTTCTGCCGTTTTTTTCCAGTATGCCGATAATGCTCCAGTCCAGCTTATCCAGTTCCATATATATAGAACATAGTAACAGATAGAAATTATTAATTCAAGGATAAATATTACGTTATTCGTAATTTTAAGCTATATAATTATATTATTGACATATTTATAGTCATGTTTTATATTATACGTAAGGAGAAACCCATGAATACAGCAACACGTTTTTCCCTTCTGGGAACGGAAACCGCTTTTGTCGTGGCGGAAGAGGCACGGAATTACGCGAACCATGGGTTAAAGATATTTCCTTTTCACTTAGGGGATATGAACCTTAAAACGCCGGAAAACATCGTGGAGGCCGCTGCAAGGGCGATACGTAAGGGGAAAACGGGGTACTGTTCCAATTATGGCATCCCCGAACTGCGGGAAGCGCTGGCGGAAGATGTAAACCGCTCCCACGGCACCCGGTATGAGGCATCGAACGTGGCAGTGGAACCGGGAGGCAAGCCCGTTATTCAGAAGTTTTTCCTGGCTCTCATGAACCCGGGGGACGAGGTTCTCTATCCCAGCCCGGGGTATCCTATTTACGAATCCGTCATTTCCTTTAACGGCGGAAAGCCGTTACCTTATCCCTTACGGGAGAAGGACGGTAACTTTTATCTCGATGTGTAAGACATCGCATCGCGTATTACTCCCGGAACCCGCTTCCTGGTTCTCAATAACTTTCACAATCCCACCGGCGCCGAATCGGACCCGCAAGACATGGCTGCCATAAGCAGTCTGGCTGTAAAAAACAATCTAACAGTACTCTGCGACGAAGCCTATTTTGACATAACCTACGGCGAAAAACCGAAATCTTTTGTCTCTTTCCCGGGCATCGGCAATGTGTGGGATGACGTCCTGGCCGAACTGCTCGAGGTGGTGGAGGCTCGCGCCGGACGCGAACGAAAACCCGAACATGGAGATGTCCAGAAGGCCGGCGATGGCTTCGGGGGTTCCAACCCTGGACAGGAT
>SPDA01000296.1 GCA_004525155.1 Spirochaetales bacterium | reverse complement strand
TATCTTTTCCCTCATCTCTGCTCCTTGTTTTTTACAGCGACCCTAAACCCAGATCACCGGTAATCTTAAAGACAGACCCGTCTTTTTTCACTGTCAGATGTTTCCCCGGAAAATATCGTGGCAGAAGATATTCCACCTCCCGGATGACGGCATTATGGATGTCATTCCTTATCTCTTCCGGAACATTATCAAGGGTGACCATGCGCACATCGATGATATAACCTTTTCCAAGCCGGGAACCGAAGCCCGCGGAAAAGGATGCACCGATATTGAAAAGCCCGTCGCTCTCCTTGTTAGCCGTAGCTCCCCTTTCGGGCCTTGCCGGATGCAGGAGGAACCTTCCGCCGAATTCGTCCTCCAAAAGATCGTCAACCTTGTCAAAAAGTCTCTTGAGCCTTCTTTCCCAGGCAAGTACTTTATGGTGACGCATAAGGGATCACCAGGTTATTTCCCAGACTATGTCCTTATCCGCCCCGAGTATTTCCGGTATCGATTGTTTGAACAGAACCTCCCTGCCGTTTGCGGATATGACCCCGATGTTGGCGCTTATGACAGGTTTCGGGGTTTTAAGAACCAGGGAAAATTCGTAATCCTTGAACAGTTCCTTCATGAGATTGACGGTATCAAGGCTTATCGTTTCCTGCGGTTTGACATAAATCGTCTGTTTCCACAGGGCCTGGCCGCCGCTGGATGAAAAATTTATGACATTGCCGGAAGCCGCAAAAAAAGCGGACAGCCCCGCGGCAGTGCTGAAATTCAATCTGGTCTGGATGATGACATCCTCGGCTGTCTCCTTTCTCGAAAAGGACGTCACCTGGATGTCCGGAATCCGGTTGGCGGTATTCCTGAAATCAGCCTCATTCAGGGGAAGGGGGATAACGCTTTTCTCACCGCTGTAGGTGCCGAGGTTCACGACCATCTGGGAAACCCGGTAGGTAAGGGCAAGGGTACCGGACCCGTCATCGTTCAGATCTATTTCGGACTGGACCCCCAAACAGGAGAAAAAAAGGAGAGGCAGCAACAGGAACAGGCATATTTTTTTCATTCTTCTTCCTCTAGGCCGCCTTCATCATCGGTATCAGGCTGCTTTGAGGGCTTTTTTTTTCCCCGGCAGGCATCCGTTTTTGAGGGACCTTTCGTATCACAGGCGGACGATTATTGGCAGCCCCCAGGGCAAATATGACGGGCAGGAGCAGCATGATGAAAATGCAGGCAGCGATGAACTCCACCCTGCCCAGGAGCTGTTTGAATATTTCTACAAGCATTTGACTTTTTCCCCCGACATTCTACTATACTTCGGCCTGTTATGAAAGTGTCAGCTATTAATAACAACAATGGTTTTTCCGTAACCGCCGTCGTCGGGATGGGCAAAATAATAATCCCGTACCGTTTTCTGCTCCTTGAGGTACTGGTGAATGCCCCTGCCGAGGATGCCCTCTCCCATACCATGGATTATCGAGAATTCCCGTAATTCCGACAGTACCGCCTGGTCGACCTGCTGTTCCACCAGCTTCAAGGCCTCATCCAGCCGCAGGCCTCTCACGTCCAGCACGTGCTTGGGGCTGGTTTTATCCAGGTTGTAGATAACGGCCGGTTTCTTTTCCGCAGGTTTTCTCGCGGCCGCGATTTTCAATTCGGCGGGCGCCACGGAAATCTTCATGGCGTCCGTAGCCACCACCCAGGTATTGTCACGGTTTTTACGGACGAGAAAACCCTTGGTCCTGGTCGAGGCAAGATATACTTCCATGCCCGGTTTCAGACCCGGAGCATCGTACAGCTCGATTTCCTCCTCCGCTTCTTCTTCCGCAAGCCCTTCCGCTTTTTCCTCGACTTCCCGTATAAACTCTTTAACCTGTTTTGTGGTTTCCGGGGTCACGGGATTTTCGCGGATTTCCCTAATCAGGTTTTCAAGTGATTTCCTTGACCCGGAGAGAAAGGCATTGAGCTCCTGAAGCCCCTCTCTCTTCAGATCGGCCTCGCGCACCCGTAAGCTTTCCGAGAGTTTTTCAAATTTCAGTTTTTCCTCGAGCAGGTTCTCCTCTTTGTGTTCGAGTTCCGCGAGTTCTGCGGCGATACGGGTTTTCAGGGCCAGAAGGTCCCTGATAATATCAGAGAGGTTCTGCTCTTTTCTGCCGAGATAAAACCGGGCTGCCCCGATAACCCGCGCCGGCATACCCACGGTGCCGGCTATGTCTATGGCCCTGCTTTCTCCCGGTATGCCCTGCAGAAGCCGGTACGTCGGTGTAAGGGTCTCCATGTCGAATTCGAGGGAAGCGTTGCCTACCCCCTGTTTTGTAAATCCGTAATTTTTTAACAGACTCTGATGGGTGGTAACGAGAGTTACGGCCCCTCTGGCCATGCATTCATCCAGCACAGCCATGGCTATTGCGGAGCCCTCGGCCGCGTCGGTACCCGTGCCGAGCTCATCGAGCAGAACGAGTGAGGCTGGTCCGCAGCTTTTAAGTATGCCCGATATTCTTGATATATGGGCGGAAAAGGTGGAAAGGGACTGGCTCAAGGACTGTTCATCGCCTATATCGATATGAATGTCGCCGAACCAAGGAAGGGATGAACCGGAAGATGCGGGTATTTCCATTCCGAACTGGTTCATGAGCACCAGCAGGCCGAGTGTTTTGAGCACCCCTGTTTTTCCGCCGGCATTCGGTCCTGAGATGATGAGCGCCTTCATGTCCGGCGGCAGACTTACGTCGATGGGCACAGCTTTATTACCGAGCAGCGGATGCCGCGCCTGAAGCAGTTCGATGCCTTTTTCCGTGACTTCGGCCCTGTAACAGCGGTGCGCAAGCGCATACCTGGCCCTGGCATGGATCGTATCGAGGTAGAGTATCCTGCGCACCGTTTCTTCCGCTTCCTCCAGATTCTCTCGGACGCAGCGGGCGGCGTTTTTTAAAACTTTAAGGACGGCCTGCCTGTAGTCATTTTCAAGATTTTTAAGCTGGTTGTTTTTATCGACGATATCGAAAGGTTCCATGAACAGGGTTTTCCCGGAGGCGGATACCTCGTGAATAATGCCGGTGATTCTGCCGCGGTAATCGGATTTGAGCGGAAGCACTACCCTTCCCTCCTTCTGCGTCGGCACATCGGACTGCCACCAGGCCTGGAAATCATGCCTGTGAAGGTAGGATTGGGCGAGCTGGGAGAGACTCTCGTTGGTACGCTGGATGCTCGTCCGGATAGAGGAGAGTTCCGGAAGGGAATCGTTGATGGTGCCGTCCTGGTTGAGCATTTTTTTCAGCTCCTTGAGCAGTCCGGGTAAACGGGGAAGGGAGGAGGAATATTGCCATACAGATTCCGGAGAAGGATCGGTACGCCTGCTTCCTTCATCCACTGCAGGCAGGGAAGCGGCAATCCAGGACCGTAAGCGCTCGGCGGAGCTGAAAAACCGGTACAGGTCAAAAAGCTCGGGCACATCCAGCACAGTGCCTTCTTTTGACACATGGGCCAGCAGGTGCCGGACCGCGGGGAAAACGAGATCCGGCAGAGTGGGATGAGTTTCAAGGATACGGCGGTACTGTACCGCGAAATCGAGGATCTTCCCGCCTTCCCCGGCATCCGCGCACACTTTCTGGCGTTTACATTCCGCGGGACCCTCCTCGGACCTGCAGTAGTGGGCAAGCTGTTCCCGTATCGTCTCGAATTCCAGCAGATCCTGACTGTGGCTATCCATTCCGATCTCCCGGTCCTTCCTGTAGGGCAGAGAGAATGCGGAGATAACTGTCATAGCGTTCCGGGTCAACGGCACCGGTTTCAGCCGCTTTTTTTACGGCACAGTCATCCTCTTCAGAATGGAGACAGGGCTGGAAAGCGCAGGAAGCCTCCAGGGCGTGGAATTCGGGAAAATAACCTTTAAGCGCAGCCGCTTCTACGTCGTACACATGCACTTCCCGGATTCCGGGCGTGTCGATGCATTCCGTATCGGCCTTCCCCTTGAGGAGTACGGCAAAGCAGGTGGTGTGGGTCCCCCTGTTGAATTTTTTCGAAATACGGCCAGTCCGCTGAGCGGCCTCAGGTATCAGCCGGTTGACAAGGGAGGATTTTCCCGTACCCGAGGGTCCCACGAAAAGGCTGCGTTTGCCTTTTATCAGGTTTTCAATGGCGGGAAGCCCCGCACCCGTGAGGGCCGAGCAGGGAAAAACGGGATATCCGAGACCTGCGTACACGC
>SPDA01000560.1 GCA_004525155.1 Spirochaetales bacterium | reverse complement strand
CCTTTCTCCATAGACATAAGTTCGTTGACATAACTTAAATTCGCGTAGGCCGAGATGGAACCGAAGAGACCGGGATCGTAACATATGGCGGTTACGGTGAAATCTCCCACGTTGAGCTGGTTGTAGATGGTCCTGAGTTTTACCGTTATCCGGTCGTTCACCTCCACGTTGAGTCTTTTGGCAATGTCCCGGCTTAAGATAATGCCGTGCTGTATCCCGTCGCTGTCCGTCTTCAGGAGATCGTCGAAACTGCCCTCGAGGAGGACGAGCCGTTCCTTCAGGTAGGTTTCCTTTTCCCAGTCCGATCCGACGATGTTCTGGACTACGCTCAAGCCATGAAAAATCAGGGTCCCCTGGAAATCGGTGCGTTTCGAAATGGATTTCACCGGCAGTTTCAGGGAATCAACCGTTGCCATGAGCGCCGAGTCGTCGCGTATGACGGACATGGTGGCATTGTCCGCTGTTTTTTCGAAACCCTCCACGAACACATGACCGGCAAAAAGGTGCGAAAAGTTCTCGCTGACGTTGTTTATGAAACTGCCCGCGAACCCGTTGATGATGGTCACTATCATGATACCGAAGGCAATGGCGCTACCGAGAAGGATAGTCCGTTTTCTCTGTCTGCTCAGGTTTCTAAAGGCTATTTTGACGTTTTTCATATGCCGGTCCTACTCCACCTGGATGGCCCTTATGGGCTGAATTTTCAAAGCCATGGAAACGGGGTAGGTATGGGCAATTATACCTAATACCATGACGATCAATGCGGAACTGAAAACCGACAGCACAGACAGCTGCGGCTTGAGCGCCTCCCCCGCAAACAGTATCAGCAGAAAGGGGTTGGTTGCCGGAAGGGCCAGAAGGTGTAAAATCAGAAGTGTAAGGCCGGAGAGCGCGACACCCGCGATCCAGAACACGAAAACGATGATGAGGGTTTCCAGGAGAAACATGCGCCAGACAAAACCTTTCCTCGCGCCCAGGGCGCGCATGGTGCCTATTTCCGAGGTGCGTTCAATAACGGATAGGACGAGTGTGTTCATCATGATGATGAGCGCAACTATACCTACAATGAGAATGGCTATGTTGAATACGGTGCGCAGCACGTCCGCGGTTGTTGCGAAGGGGCCGGCGGCCGCTTCCCAGTCTCCGGCCCTGGCAGGAATACCCTGCGTCTTAAACCAGAGGTTTAAGGAGGTTATAAACCGGCCGAGATTTCTCGGGTGCTTGAGGGTGAGCAGTATGTACTGCCAGGATCCTGTTTCGATGCCCGTATACACCGCTGCCGCGTCAGCCGCGGATGCTCCTTCACCGGGACTTTCGACGGCTTCGGACTTTTCGCCGAGAATCCCCTCGAGCTTTTCCCGGGTGAACTCCGATGACTCGGTTTCCTCGACGGTAAACGAGTCGCTGGAAAAAAGGTCCCCCTCGTCTTCGATGGAAAGGAGGGCCGTTTCCCCCTCATCCAGGTCTATCTCGCCTTCGAAACTCAGGGACAGCCCCAGAAGGGAGCGCAGTGTCTGTATGTCGACATAGGAAATCATGTTGGCTCCCACGCCCTCGCTTATGTTTTTAAACTCGAAAATACCGCGGATCGGGACTTCCCTTATTTTGTATCCCATGTTGCCGAAGCTGATTATCCGTACAGGATCCCCCACCTTGTATTTTATAACCACTTCCTCCTCTTTCTGCCGGGTCAGGGTTTTGGAAAGCTCTTTTTCCAGCTCGTCAAGGCGCTGCCGCGATACGAGAATTCCCTCCTCCCCCGGCTTGAGGTAACCGCCGTCCAGGATGGTTATGTTGTCGAACATGGCGTGATAGGATTCGGGTTCGATACCGAATAGAAGGGTAAATACCCGCACCTCTATCTCTTCCATGCCCAGGACGCCGAAGGTGGTCGCCTGCGCGGTGATTTTGTCCACCTCGGGGTTTCCTTCAAGATATTCGAGAACAGACCTGTAATCCGGCACAATGGGCGTGCTCTCCATCCTGCCCGGAGACTGAACCCCGAAAATTGAAATGTCTCCCCTCGCTATGCCCGTAATCATCACATGGCCGGTATAGTTGTCGATAAAGGCCTTCTTTATTCCCAGGGTGGCTGTATCCATGATGGAATTGCCTACAATGAGCACGAGTACCCCCAGACTGATGAGAATGCCGAGAATGATGGTTTTTGCCCTGTGTTCCAACAGGTTGCGGGAAGAAATTCTGAACAGTACCGAAATCACATATATCTCCACATGGTTTACTAAAACAAAGTCATCATAAAGATACTTATACTTTTAGCGTAATTCAATGCGCCGAGTATGAAAATATGTTATTTTTCCGTTCCGTTTACTGGTTTTCGTATTTCTGGGTTTCGTCGTAAAAGTAGGTAATCTCTATGCCGGCCTGCCGGAACATCTCTTCGGACTCGGCGCCCGCATGATACTTGCGTTCGCATACGACCCTGGAAATACCGCAGTTGATGATGAGCATGGCGCAGGTTCTGCAGGGCGTCATGCGGCAGTACAGGGTGGCGCCATCTATCGGTATGCCCATCTTCGCCGCCTGG
>SPDA01000273.1 GCA_004525155.1 Spirochaetales bacterium | reverse complement strand
TTGAAGGAAAAAAAGCGGAGGCAAAAAAGAATTTTTTAAGGGCTGCCGAAGTTTTTAGAAAATTTAATTTTGATAAGGAGTTTGAAAAGATTGAGTCGCGGTTAAGTGTTTTGTAAACAGGATAATAATATCTTGTAAATAATAATTTATCCGGGGGTGGTGCTATGATGAGTAAATATTTTTCTAGGGTTGGATTGGTATTATTCGTATTATTATTGTTTGTGGCGTGCGCGACTGCGGTTGCAGAGGGTCCGCATGAAGCCGGACCGAATACAACAGTCCATACCTTTGAAGTGCTGGTAATGGCTCCAAAGGATATCGGCGGTATTCCGGTAATTGTAGATTGGCTGCCGATGAAAAAAATCGATTATACGGCTGCCAATCAAAAAATTGAGCCTGTTTATGATATAAACCTTGATATCCATATGGGTAATGGTAAAGAATTCAATGTGTTAAATGACAATGGTAAAATCGGCGATCCAATAATTGTCTACTTAACCTATACGGAAAATGACCGGAAAAAAAATCCCGAATCGAAAGTTAAAATCTATGTATTGGACGATAACACCAACGGACAATGGGTAGAAGTTCCAAGAGGGATACCGGTGGAAAAGATCGATAAAACTATAGGCGCGATATTCGACGGAATTATTACCGAAAAAGGAAAAAAATATCTCAAGCTGTCAATTTATAGATGGCCGTCTAATGACAGGCAGGTTGGTCACAACGGCTGATGCTGTTTTTTTACCGGCCGCCGCTTCATCGCTGCCCTGTTTTCAACCGGTAAGGAGTTAGCAGGCCCTCATTTCCGCAGGAAACTGCCGGCTCGACGCGGAACCGGAGATTGAAACAATAAAGCCCGACCTGTATGCTGTCAATGGGGACGACGGCAAACCCGAAAAGCGCGGGTTCTGCAGGCGCAAAGGGATAGAATACGCCGTGCTCAAGAGGACACCCAGGGAGGGCCTGCAGAGGCGGGCAAGCACCGACCTCCGGAGTTTTTAGGAGACAACAGATGCGCTACGCTCTTATTCTTGCCGGCGGTTCCGGCACGAGATTATGGCCCATGAGCAGGGATGTTCTGCCCAAACAGCTTATCCCCTTTATCAGCGGCAAAAGCCTGCTTGCGCTGGCCTTTGAACGGCTCGAGGGCCTGGTGGCTGACGACAGGCGTTTTATCTGCGCCGGGCTGCAGCATGAAGAGATAATCCGCCGTGAACTGGGCGAATCGTTCGGTTTCATCGGCGAGCCCGAAGGGCGGGACACCCTGAACGCCATCGCCTTAAGCTGTGCGGTCATCGCTGCCCGGGATCCGGAAGCCGTTATCGCGGTGGTGACTGCCGATCATATCATCGAACCGGTGGACAGGTTCCGCGAAATTCTGGCGAGCGGATATATGCTTGCCGAAGGCAGCGAAAACACCCTCGTGACCTTCGGCATAAAACCCACCAGCCCTGTAACGGGGTTCGGTTATCTCGAACTCGGGAGCTCTGTGGAAAAGACCTCCGGCGCGCGGATAGTGACTGCCTTCAGGGAAAAGCCGGACCTGCCCGCGGCGGAAAAATACGTCGCTGCCGGGCCGGACAGGTACCTCTGGAACGGCGGTATGTTCGTTTGGAAGGCGGGGACATTTTTAAGGCTCACTGAACGGTACGCGCCGGAAAATCATGCGGGCATCATGAACATAGTAAAAGCCCTGGACGGACCCGGCGGCAGGGAGGTGCTTGCCATTGAATACGGCAGGCTCAAAAAAATAAGCGTGGATTACGCCGTCATGGAGCCGGCCTCGCGGGACAGGGAAATAACCATCGCCTCGGTTATGATGGATCTGTCCTGGCTCGATGTGGGTTCCTGGCCCGCCTTCGGAGAAACCTGCGGGGCCGACAGTCAGGGTAACGCCGCCGCCGGCTGCAGAACCCTGTTCATGAATTCGGCGGACAACCTCGTCGTGTCCTCGGAAGCGGATCACCTGGTGGCCGCCCTCGGCTGCGATGACATGATCATCATCCACACCGGCAATGCCACCCTTGTCTGCCCGAAGAGCAGGGCGGAGGACATCAAAAAACTTCAGGCCGAGGTGAAGACCTTGTTCGGCACTGAATTTACCTAGGAGGAAAGCCGTGCTCCACGATCCGGGCAGTTACACACCGCCGTTGGAATTAACCGATATACCCCTTACCGCTGTAGAAAAGGACACACTTAAAAAACTGGGGCAGGAGCTTGCGGGTATTGCCGCGCTTCCCGTACACCGGGAAAAGGCGGAACTCTGGCAGCGGCTCAACGACAGGAATTCCGTCCGGCCCATGGTATGGATAAATGAAATCCCCTGGCACGAGATGAATGTAAACGGCGAGCTTACCCTGCGAACGGAGCATTCCTGGGCGCAGGAACTGGAATTGAAGATGCGGCGGACCATCTACCAGTGGAAGCATATGCCTGCGGACATGATCGTGAACGACTACATCGACTGTCCCCTGGCCATCCATAGTACCGACTTCGGCATAATCGAAGATGTGGACATCGTGAAGACTGACGAAAAAATCGAAATCGTATCCCGGCACTTCAACATTCAGATAAGGGAGCCGGAAGACATTTCAAGAATACAGATGCCGAAGGTCACTCACAACAAGCGGATGACGGAGCTGACCTTCGTGACCATGACTGATATTTTCAAGGACATAATCCCCGTGAAAAAGGCCGGCCAGACCCACATCTGGTTCACGCCCTGGGACTACCTCATCCGCTGGTGGGGACTTACAGAAGCTATGATGGACCTGATGGAGAGGCCGGACATGGTACACGCAGCCGTGGACAGGCTGACGGACGCCTGGATGACGGAGCTCGATCAGTTCGTCGATCAGAACCTCCTGTCCCTGGACTGCAGCAACACCCGCATCGGTTCCGGCGGGTACGGGTATGTAAGTGATTTACCGGGGAAGGATTTCGACCCGGGGCATGTGAAACCGCACAACATGTGGGGCTGTTCCAACGCCCAGATTTTCGCGGAAGTGTCCCCGGACATGCACTGGGAGTTTGCCCTTGAACACGACATGCGCTGGCTCTCCCGCTGGGGGCTCAGCTATTACGGCTGCTGCGAAGGTTTGGATAAAAAAATCCACCTGCTTAAAAAGATCCCCAACCTGCGCAAGTTTTCCGTAAGCCCCTGGAACGATATGGATCGTATCGTGGCCGAGGCCGGCGATGACTATGTCCTGAGCATCAAACCGAATCCCGCCATTTTCGTGGACGAGGTATGGAGCCCCGAACGGGCCCGGGCAGACATACAGAAGGTAATGGACGCAGCCGGGAGGACATGCCACCTGGAGTTCATCATGAAGGACATTTCCACGGTACGCTACCGGCCGCAGCTTCTCTGGGAATGGGCGGCAATCGCCATGGACCTTGCGGAAAAGAACTGAATGAAACACCCGCGAACAATCCTGTCGGCCCTTGTTCCTGTGCTTATGCTTGCTGCCGGCTCTGCCGTGTCTGCCGCCGGCAGCAGGGAAGAACCCGGCTTGTCTGCAATCAGACTTGTCGCTCCGCCTGACAGCGCGGGTCCGCTTATTCCCGCATTCTCTCCCGGGACCCGGCAGTATACAATCGGGGTTAACAGCGACATTGCGGAAGTGACAGTGTATGTGGAAGCTTCAGGCAGCCCTGCGGCGGTTGTCACCGTCAATGGAACGAAGGCGCGTCCCGGCGTGATGGTGCCGGTAAGGCTTACAGCCGGCGAAAACCGCATTGCGATCACGGCCTCTGCCGGGTCAAAAGCTGCAAAAAGCTATACTATTATCGTGAAAAGGGAGATTGCGGTGGCAGTAATCGACAGATTTCAAAAATTAACGTTTACCGATCCCGGCAGCGGGTTCGTGATGGGTTACCGCCTGTTCGTGCCGGACAATTATGACCCGGCGGTCAAATATCCCCTGGTGTTTTTTCTCCACGGCGCGGGAGAGTCCGGCAGCGACAACGAGGCCCAGCTGTACGCCAACCGGGGAGCCGTGGTCTGGGCGGAACCGGAGGAACAGGCGAAGCGCCCCTGTTTCGTACTGGCTCCCCAGAACCCGCTCGATCCGGCGGCGGACAAATTTAACCCCTTCGGAAAGAAAGGATGGACTTCCCTGATGGCCCGGGGTTTTGAGGCGCCCTTTGCTCCGGAACCCGCGCTCGGTACAGCCTATCTGATTCTGCGGCAGGCGATGTCCCTGTACAGTATAGACGAAACCCGCGTGTACGGGACCGGTCTTTCCATGGGCGCCTTCGGCATCTTTGCCATGAGCACTGAATATCCCGGTACTTTCGCGGCCCTGGCCGCGGTCTGCGGCGGACTCAACCCCGGCACTGCAGGTCTCATGAAGGACGTGCCGGTGTGGCTCTTTCACGCGGAAGATGACCCGGTAGTGCCTGTCAGGTTTTCCCGGGATTCGGTGAAGGCGCTGAAGGCCGCAG
>SPDA01000099.1 GCA_004525155.1 Spirochaetales bacterium | reverse complement strand
TTCCGGCATAGACACCCTGGTTCTGGACGAAGCCGATCGCATGTGCGATATGGGATTTCTTCCCGACATCAAAAGGATTCTCAAAAGTCTGCCCGTAAAAAAGCAGACCCTGTTTTTTTCCGCAACAATGCCCGAAGATATTGCCCAGCTGACGCACAACATACTGAAAAACCCGGTTATTGTCCGGGCCGAGTCGGACGCGCCGGCCAAGACCGTTAGCCATGCCCTGTTCCCCGTACCCGACGGCCTCAGAAAGAAACTTCTCTTTTCCCTGATATCAGAAACTCCCTCGGGACGAATGCTCATCTTTACCCGCACAAAATACCGCGCCCGTTCGCTTGCGGCGGACCTCGGTAAAGCCGGTCACAAGGTGGCGGAAATGCAGGGTAACCTGAGCCAGAACAGAAGACAGGCTGCCCTGGCGGGATTCAAACGGGGGAAATTCGACATCCTGGTGGCTACGGACATTGCAGCCCGCGGCATCGATGTATCCGAGATTACCCACGTGATAAATTACGATATGCCTGACACCATTGACGCGTATACACACAGGATTGGCCGGACCGGAAGAGCACTGCAAACCGGCGAAGCCTTCACGATTATGACTGAAGAAGACGAGGGACTCGTTAAAAAAATAGAAAGAATTCTCGGCAAGCCGATTGAAAGACGGCGCGTGAACGATTTCGATTACGGCAATTTCGATCCTGAAAAACCGCCGGTTTCCGGCTCCGGGTCCACCGGACCCGCCTTTGCAGCCCGGAGAAGACCGGCTGCCCCTTCAAGATCCATGATGTTCAGACCGGGACGGCGCTAAGGAATGACGGCGGCACGTAGAACGTGCCGTCATAAACCCGCACAATCCCGCCTGAATTGGCGATATAGATACCGGGGCCGAAAGATAAGCGCATGTTTTCTTCCCCGGAATGTCTATACGCAACCCGCCTTCAGGCTCATGTCAAACCGGTAATTTTCAAAAAGGAATTATAAAATTCATCCCATCGTTCCCGGCTGCGGGGAAGGAACCGGGCAGGTGGAAAACTCTGCCTGACCAGCATTCTCGCTTCCCTGGAACCCGACAGCTCGCCGAGGGCCGTCAGCTGGGTGAGAGCATTGCCGAGAGCAGTCGCCTCATCAGGCCCGGCATAAACCCTCCTGTTGCAGCAATCAGCGGTCAGCTGGCACAAAAAATGATTGTTCGCGCCGCCGCCCACAACATTGATGGAACCGAGGGATCTGCCGATAAGCCTGTCGAGAATTTCGATTACATACCTGTATTTAAGCGCCAGGCTTTCAAGCGCGCACCGGATAATCCCGCCGTCAGTATCCGGAACCAGCTGCCCGGTCTCTCTGCAGTAATCCCTAATCATTGCCGGCATATCGGCAGGTTCGTAGAAACGGCTGTCATCCGGGTCGATAACAGACCCGAAAGGCCCTGCGGCTTCCGCGAGACTTGAAAGGTCGCCGAAGGAATAACTCCGGCCTTCCACAAAAAACCTCCTGCGGCATTCCTGGACAATCCACATACCCATTACATTTTTATTAAGACGGATGTTGTTCCAGGAGCCTCCTTCATTTGCATAGTTGTAGCGGAAGGAAGTATCGTTGATTACCGGAGCTGCCGTTTCCGTTCCGACAATGGACCAGGTTCCGCTGCTGATAAAAATACTCTGCCCGTCTGGTTCAGGAACAGCCGCAGCCGCTGAAGCCGTGTCGTGGGCGCCGACGGCAATGAGCGGAATTGATTCAATCTTCAGATCGGCACAAACCGAGGGGAGAATGGTCCCGCAGCGTTCTCCGGGCCGGATTATCGGGGGAAAGAGCCGTTCAGGAATTCCAAGAAGTTTCATTAAGGGCAGGTCCCAATTCTCCATCCCGTAGTTGTACAGCTGCGAGATGGTGGCCAGGGTGTATTCGCAGCGTGTTTCGCCGGTTAAAAAATAGGTAATCAGATCGGGAATGAACAGGAATTTTTCCGCGTTGTCGAATACATACGGACGTTCCTTCACAAGAGAAACCAGCTGGTACAGAGTGTTCATGCGTACATGCTGTATACCGTTCCGCAGGTAGAGATCCTTTTCGGAAATCATACGGCTGACATAGGCTATCATGCCTTCAGTGCGGGGATCACGGTAGGTATGGGGATTTTCGATCATCAGCCCCTTTCTGTCGAGAAGCGCGAAATCGTTTCCCCATGTATCGATGCCCATGGAAACCGCGCAGCCCCCTTCGAGGGATGTTTTGGCGAGGCCCTCAGCAAGATTATGGTATATTCCAAGCACATCCCAATAAAGGCTCTCGCCAGCCTTAATGGTCCCGTTCCAGAAGCGGTGTGTCTGTCCGAAGGACAGCCTGCTCCCGTCGTATTTTACATGGAGAAGCCTGCCGCTGCCCGCGCCCACATCAGCCGCCAGAACATCACAGGATGATTTCACAGTTCACCTCCAAGGCAGTCAGCCGGTAATAACCAGTTCGAGTTCAGGATGGGCATGAAAGATAGGCTGTATTATCCCCTCGTCGGGTGCTTTGTCGGTGACCAGCACATCGCAGATTTTCAGATCGCCCAGCCGGACCGGGCCGCACCTTCCGAATTTCGTATGGTCAAGGAGGAAAAATTTCTTTTCTGCCCTGCCGATCATTTCCCGCTTGAACCCGACCTCCAGTACATTACCGTCCGTAAACCCGAAACCTGCTGAAACGCCGTGGCAGGATACGAAAGCTTTGGCCGGAAAAAGATCGCCGGGATAATGCCCTGCGACGTCGCCGGAGAGGGACATATTTGTTTTGTTGAAAACTCCCCCGCTGCAGATCATGGTAATATTCTCCTTGCGCAGTTTTGCATACTCCTGCAGTACCTGTACGCAATTCGTCAATATGGATACCCGAAGTCTGTCATCTATATATTTTATCAGGTTAATCAGCGTGGAACTGTTATCGATGAAAATCAATTCACCGTCATCGATGAATGCCGCAGCCCGTCTGCAGATTTTTTCCTTTTCCGCGCTGTTTTTCATTACCCGCACCAGGACCGGGTATTCTTTCGCTCCGGGTTCCCTGAGCACCGCGCCGCCGTGCGTGCGGAGCAGAATGCCCTGCTTTTCTATCTCCCGGAGGTCCCGGCGTATGGTTTCCGTAACGACGCCGAGCATGTTTGCAAGTCCCGCTACCTCCGCCTTTCCATTCTGTTCGAGGAATTCGATAATCCTGCTTTTTCTCTCATAGGGGATCATATAAACTTGCCGAAAATATTGCACCTGGCATCGCATTCGATGCGTTCCACGACACTGAAGGCCTGTTCAATATGTTTGCCGACGGCAACAGTTCCGTGCATGGGAAGAAGCCCGCAGAGTCCCGTTATTTTAAGCTGTTCCCGCTTGTCCTTGAAAAAATCGTACACGTGCTCCGCCAGGTCTTCCGAATAGGCCTTGGCCTGTTCAACCAGCCTACATTCGCCCATCTTCAGGGTGGCCTCCGTCACCGACGGGATGGGCTTTGAGGCTGCTACAAAAACCATGGTATATTCCGGATGGGCATGGATGACGCCCCCGATTTCCGGAATTTTTTTAAGGAGCATGGCGTGCATTCTGCATTCACGGGAAAGCTTGCCATCACCCTCGAGTATGTTGAGATCGTAATCGCACAGAAGAATATTCCCGGGTTTTACGATGCCGTGCCTGTGTTCCGACATCATTGACGGGGTCACGATTATCAGATTATCCCCGACGCGGGCGGCCGCGTTACCGCCGGCGGCGTTTGTCAATTTCCGGTCGAAAAGTTCTTTCATGAAAGTCGCTAGTTTTAACCGTTCTTCGTAATACCGTATCGCTGACACTTGTTAGCCTCCATACTGATTCAATTGGAATGAAATTTCCGCACTCCTGTCAGGGCTTCCACCCTTACCTTCGGCCCGAGCTCTGCAACGAGACCAGCCTCAAAACCGGCGGTCGATTCATTCATCGCTTTAGCCGCTGCTGCCGCGGTGGCCTGCCTGAGGTTCGCCTCCACGGGCATCCCTTTCTCAAATCCCGCGAGAAGTCCCGCGAGAAGGGCATCTCCGCAGCCGACTGTATTCCGTACCTCCACATCGGGCGCCGTCACCCTGAAATACTTTCCGTCCGCATACACCAGGCTTCCTTCACCTCCCCGGGAAACGACAATGTATCGGATTCCGAAGGAATTGAGCTCACCGATGCCGTCGAGAATTTTCTCTTCGGAATTAATGGTCCTGCCGAGAATATTCTCAAGCTCATCGACATTGGGCTTGATCAGCCAAGGGCCTTTCCGGATACCCGCGGCAAGGTTGTCGCCGCTGGCATCGAGGCAGACTGCGGCTTTCTTCGCGCCGGCTATGTCCATCAGGGTATCCTGGAGCACGGTACCGCTCTGGTTTGAAGCGTCTCCGGAGATGACAACAATGTCGCCTTCGGCGACCAGGGAGGTATAGAGGCTTAAAAGATTTTCAATAACCGTATCGCTCATCCGCTGCCCTTTTTCCGATATCAGAGTGCAGTTGTGTTCGCCGTCCACAAGAACGAAGTTTATCCTCGAATTCCCTTCGGGAAGTTCCAGAAACCGGACATCAATGTTCATTGCCCGCAGGGAGGCAAGAATATCCCTGCCCACTCCGCCCATGACTACACCGACGGCCCTGCTCCTGACCCCAAGCATGCTAAGATTTATGGAGACATGGGTCCCTTTGCCGCCGACGCAGTCGAACTGCCGGGTAATCCGGTTAGTCACGTTAAGGCGGAAACGGTCAAGGACAAGAACCCGGTCCATGGCCGGATTGAGGGTTACGGTAATAATCATGGTTCATCTCCGGGCAATCAGTTATGCATTATCCTCAATATATCATGAGTTCCAGGTTGTTTCAAGCAAATAACCACAATTAACCTCATATATCCATAAAATAACAACAATCATAACCAATATTCATTGACAAACGAACAACCAGCAACTAAAATACATTAATTATCAGGTTAAACGCTTTTTTGGAAGGAGAAAATAACATGAAACTTGGTTTTTTCACCGCGAATTATACCGAACGGCCTCTTGAGGAAGTGGCCCGCCTCGCCGCGGACAACGGGTACGAGGCCATCGAGATTCCCGCCTATGAGGACAACGGACAGATAGACACAAAAGAACTCATCAAGGGGAACAATGCGAAGGACCTCAAGGCAATGGTAAAAAGCCATGGCCTGTTTATCTCCGCCCTGAGCAATCACGCCGATTCACTTCTCATTATGGGGCCGTACGGTGCGGATACGGATACCATCCACAAGGGCAGCAAGGAAGAAAAAATTAAATTCGGCACCGAGAGCCTGCTCCGTACGGCACAGGCCGCCAACGCCCTGGAGGTTCCCGTGGTCATAGGGTTTACCGGCGTGGAAAACTTCGGCCGGTACTTTCCCTTTCCCTATGCCCAGGGCTGGGAGGTAATGGAAAAGGAATTTGCCGACAGGTTCGGTCCCATCCTCGACAAATTCGAGGAGTACGGCGTCAAGTTCGCCGTGGAACCCCATCCCAATAATTTTATCTACGACATCCACACCGCCGAAAAGGCAATTAAGCTGGTCAACGACCATCCCTGCCTCGGCTACAATGTGGACCCGGCGAACCTCATCTATCTGGGGCTCAAGGTGGAGAATTTTATCGACAGGCTCGGCAGCAGGATTTTCCATGTGCATGCGAAAGACGGCGAAATAGTGGAGCACAATCTGCCGGTCGGCGGTATTCTGATGCAGGGGGACTGGCAGCGCCTCGACAGGGCTTTCAGGTTCAGGATTCCCGGCTGGGGAAGCGTTAACTGGAAAACCGTCATCACCGAGCTCTCCATGGTGGGCTATAATTACGTCCTGAGCTACGAACATGAAGATGTGACCATGAGCCGCGCGGACGGAGTGGAAAAAGCCGCGGCTTTCCTCAAGCCCCTGCTTATCAAGGCCCCATACGAAGGACGAAAAGACAAACTGTTCCAGGGAAAGACTGCATAATCGGGCAGGCCTGCCGGGTTAATTCTTGATTTCGCTGAAAATCGCGACAGACGAACTCAGGCCCACGCCGAACCTCACGGCGCCAAGCGCGTTAAGTTCCCTGACTGTCTGCAGATCGCGGATTCCTCCGGCCGCCTTTATCTTGAGGGCGTCTCCCACAGCGGATTTCATCAGGCTGACATTCTCTTTCGTGGCTCCCGTGGGCGCCCAGCCGGTTCCTGTTTTTATATATTCAGCCCTCGTTCTCAAGCACAGTTCGCACAGGCGGCGTATTTCGTCGTCAGTAAGATAATGACACTCGAAGATTACTTTTACCGGAGCGCCGCCGGCAGCGTCAATGACACGGTTTATTTCTTCCTCGATATAATCATACCGTACCGATTTCACCTTCCCTACATTCACGACCATGTCTATCTCGGTACAGCCCGCTTTTATCAGTTCTTTTGTCTGAAAAACCTTAACCTGCGTCATGTCCCCGCCTGAAGGGAATCCCACGGCGCCTCCGACCTGGATTGACTTGTCCCCGTCAAGAATCCGCACAATGTCCGGTACAAAAGCCGGCAGCGAAAAAACAGCGATGCAGCTGTTTGCCTGTGCAAAGGATACCATTTCCTTAATATCCTTTTCGCTGTTATCCGGTTTCAGAACACTCAGATCTATCATGCC
>SPDA01000282.1 GCA_004525155.1 Spirochaetales bacterium | reverse complement strand
TACTGGGAAGGCCCTAGGCCGGGGCAGTTTACCCGGCGGCCTGCGCGCTAGCGGTCCAGAATTCCCAGCTTGCGTTTCGCGGAAACGGCTTTCACCCCCTCGAACCACAGGACCGAAGCCAGGCCTGCGCCGGCGGCGAGGAGAATGTCCAGGGGATGGAGCAGGGTAAAGTGGAAAAGGTTCCGCAGGAAAGGCACAAAAAGGACAAGGACAAGGAAAACCATGGATCCGGCAAGAACCCAGGGAAGCGCCTTGTTCCTGTTCCTGAAAGACTGAAAAATGCTCGAGACCCAGGACCTGTTGGTGAGGATGAGGCAAAGGTTGGAAAAAATAAGGGTAACAAAGGCTGCCGTACGGGCCTCCAGAACAGCCGATCCGGTTCCGCCGAACAAGCGTAACGTAATTCTGTAGACTGCAATTACCGTAGCCAGGGAAACCAGGCCCTGCAGAAGACTGACAAGGAGCATTCTTCCGCTGAACAATCTGGAGTCCGGGTTCCTCGGGGGCCTTGTCATGATGTTTCTTTCTTCATCCTCCGATTCGAAAACAACTGAACAGGCAGGGTCTATGATGAGTTCAAGAAACACGATGTGTACGGGATAGAGAATGATGGGCCAGCCCAGTATAACCGGCAGAAGCGAAACTCCCGCGATGGGTACATGAACGCTCAGAATATAGGCCATGGCTTTTTTCAGATTATCGAAAATCCTCCTGCCGGTTTTTACGGCCTCAACGATGGATAGAAAGTCGTCCTTGAGAAGGACCAGACTTGCGGATTCCCTCGCCACATCCGTGCCCCGTTCGCCCATGGCAACGCCGATATGCGCGGACTTGAGCGCCGGCGCATCGTTTACCCCGTCTCCCGTCATGGCCACCACCTCGCCGGAAGCCTTGAGGGCATTCACCAGGAGCAGTTTCTGCTCCGGAACGACGCGGGCAAAGACATTCGTATCCCTGACCCTCTGTTTCAGTTCTTCCGGATTCATCGCCTCGATTTCCGGCCCGGTGATGACTTTTTCAGCATGGTCCAGGCCGATCTGCTCCGCGATATTTCTGGCGGTAACGGGGTAATCGCCGGTAATCATGACCACCCTAATGCCGGCCCCCCTGCACTCGGCTATGGAGGCCGGAACAGTGGAGCGTACCGGGTCCGCCAGGCCCAGAAGCCCGATAAACGTAAAATGAAAATCATGCTGGGACCCGGGAAGGTCGTCTTTCCCGAATTCCGCCCGGGCCACGCCCAGAACCCGGAGCCCCTTTTCCGCCATTTTCTGAACAGCATCGTATACCGCTTCCTGTTCCTCAGGCGGCAGGTGACAGAGATCGCACACAGCCTCAGGGGCTCCCTTTGCCGCAATCACATAGCCTTCTCCGTCCCTGCTCTTCCAGGCGTGGGAAAGCGCGAGTAGCTTTTTTGAAAGCGGGTATTCCTCCACCAGGGCCCAGTCCTCGTGCAGATGTTCGGTTTCGGACAGGGTATTCAGGCCGAGATCCTTAAGCGCCTTCTCCATGGGATCGAAGGGATCCTTTTTACTGGCAAGAATTCCGTATTCCACCAGCTCATGAAAATTCTCGGTAAGCCCTTCCGGATTTACGGATTCTATTTCGAGCAGGCTGTTTTCGATATACAGGGCCCTGATACTCATGCGGTTCTCGGTCAGAGTACCGGTCTTGTCGACACACAGAACAGTCGCCGCTCCGAGTGTCTCTATGGCCGCGACTCTCCTGGCAAGGACATTCTTTCTGGACATGCGCCACGCGCCCAGAGCGAGGAAGATGGTCAGTACCACGGGGAATTCCTCCGGCAGCATGGCCATGGCCAGGGTAAGTCCCGAAAGGATTCCCTCAATCCAGTTTTTACGGGTAAGCCCGTAAACCAGAATAATGACGGCGCACAGGACCGCGGCAACGGCGAACACGGTCCGGACCAGCCTTCCCGTCTCCTTCTGGAGGGGAGTAGATTCCTCCCTGATTGTCTGCAGAGCTTTTCCAATCTTGCCCATTTCCGTGAAAGCGCCCGTGGACATGACGCGCGCAACCCCCTGCCCCTGCACAATGAGGCTTCCGGAAAAGATATAGGGCAAATCGTCGCCGCCGGGCCGGGCCGTTCCGGAGGGATCGTCAGCGGCTGCCGGGCTTTTACGCACCGGTACAGACTCCCCGGTCAAAAGCGATTCATCCGCCTGAAGCCCCAGGCTCCAGAGCAGCGAAGAGTCCGCCGGCACACGGTCCCCTTCCTGCACGATAATGATATCACCCCTGACAACCTCCCTGCCCGGGATGCGGCTCCGGCCGCCGTTACGAATCACCAGGGCGCGGGGACTTGACAGATCCTTCAGGGCGTCAAGGGCTTTTTCCGTTTTATTTTCCTGATAAATGGTGATACCGATAATGACGAACACAAAGCCCAGGAGCATGAACGCCTCCTGGATGTCGCCCAGAACAAGATACAGGGTGCCGCAGGCGATGAGAAGGATGAACATGGGTTCCTTTAGGATACCGAACAGGATGTGAAAGATTCCCCGCCTCCTGGCGGATGCGAGTTCGTTATAGCCGTCCTCTAGAAGGCGGCCGCGGACCTCCTCAGTCGAGAGTCCCTGCAGTTTCTTTACATCTTCTTCGGTCATGAACAAACTCCTGAAAACTGTATTACACGAATCAGTATAAAAAAAATTATCGCTTCGGCAGAAACATGTCCATACGTTAAATTACCTAATTTTAGGAACGCAGGGTAAGTATTAATACCTACCGCCGGACTGGTGGGTCTGCAGTTCGTTAATCAGTTCGATTCTGTTTTTGACGCCGCATTTTTTATAGATATTATAGATATGGACATCAACGGTCCTGTGCGAAATAAAAAGATTATCCGCTATAGTGTCGCTGCTCAAACCTTTGAGCAGGCTTTCGATTATCTCCCTCTCCCGCCCCGTTATCGAATGTTTTTTTATAAAATCCTCGGTAACAGGGGAGTCTTCGCCGCCTTCGACTTTATACGCCGTTTTCAGGCTGCGGCAGATTTCGTAGCCGCTCCACAGCAGGCAGTATACCGGAATCGTAATGAGACCATCGGGAAAGTACTGATTACCGAAGGAAACGAAATGAAGAACCGAGAAATCCAGGAGAAATACAAGAAAAAACAGGGCGCTCAGGAAGAAAAACGGAATAGTAGCCCGTTTCTCCATGTCTTCCGCGATGAGCCGGTGCCGGAGGATCACGAAAAGGGAATAAACGGCTAGTATGAAAAAATAGAAAAAATGAAGAATTCTTTCAAGCCTGGGGCTGCCAAGAAGAAGAAACAGGGAGCCTGCCAGCCCGTACACCACCGCAGGCAGAAGGCGCAGGAGAAAAAGGGCGGTTGACCGCTTTCTGCCCATCACATGAAATATAAAGGAGGCATAGCCGTAAACCACCAGGCAGGATGCGCCAAGCATGATACATCCGATTAAGCGCTCAGCCCCGGAGGCGTAACCGCCGTGAAGGTATACAAGATCGAAATATTCTATCGTATAAATGACAAGCCAGACCGCAAAACCGGCTTTCAGCACCAGGTAATGCTTAACCCACCGGAACCTCGTGCTTGCATGGCTCATGAGTGTAACCATGAGGGAAAGAAAAAGACCCATAAGGGCCGCTATGTTCAGCCAAAATAAAAAATGATTCACCTCTAAAAAAACTCCGGCGGGGCCGGCTTTTCACCGGGAATATTCCTACACCCCCAGCATCCAGCCGTGTTTGTCTTCGAGCTTTCCGTACTGTATACCTTTGAGGGTTTTAAGGAGGCCCGAGGTGAGCTCCCCGATTTTTCCGCCGGCAAACGCCGCGGTCTTACCCTTGTGTGTTACAGACTCGATGTAGGAAATCCCCGCAGCCGTACCGGTCACAAAGGCTTCTTTCGCATCCGCCAGGACTTCATCTATGCTGATGCGCCGTTCCTCTGTTTTGACACCGGCTTCGCCGGCCAGGGTAAGTACGGATTCCCGATTAATGCCGGGAAGAATCGTGTCCCCCAGGGCCGGGGTGACCAGGCTGCCGTTTTTAAGGTAAAAGAAAATGTTGCATGAGGAACCTTCCTCTATATAGGTGTGCTCCAGGGCATCGAGGAATATGGCCTCCATGAATCCGGCCGCCTCCGCCTCCTTTTTGGCGAGAATGGGCACCACGTAGTTGGCGTCGCATTTTATCCAGCCGGTACCGCCGGGAAAGGCGCGGATCATGGAAGTTGTGACGGCTTTCGCGTTTCCGGGTTTGAAGTACGCTCCCACGGGAGTGGAAACCATTACCACCCAGGGTAACAGACTCAAACC
>SPDA01000670.1 GCA_004525155.1 Spirochaetales bacterium | reverse complement strand
TTCCACGGCGCGTTCCGGAAACAGGTCCGTTAAAAAGGCAAGTTCCGTATCCGAGACAATACCGTTTATTTCGGCATAGCTGCCGGTGGAAGAATTGTATACGAGGCTGTGGGTTGTGGCATCCGTATAGAAGGAGGCTCCTGAATCGATGAGGCCTTCGGTACAGTGCGAGGTCGAAACTGCGGCATCCCGCGCGTAATTGAAAATGGAATAATTCTCCCCGCCGGCGGAAAATATATCCTTATCCAGGGTAAGTTCAGTTTCCGTCACGGCAAGGACCCTGGCGAAGTCCGTAAACGCGTGGACGGTGCCCTTCGCAGCCACAGCCCCCGGACTTACGGAGAGAAAATTCTGCGCGGTATCCTTAAGCTCCATGGGGTCCGGCAGCTCTGAAGTACCGGTAATCTCGCCGGCGGCGCCGTAAACGGCATAGCGCTCACCGTCGGCAGTGAAAATATTTGCATCTAGTAGTGTGAGGTTTTTGGCGTCCTCTACGGCCGCTACCTCGGTCTCCTCCCCGGTTGTCAAATTGAAAACCAGATCTCCAACTGCCACCATTCTTGCTACGAAAAGCCCCGCTTCGTCGGTTAGAGTATTAGGGCCGAACGACGTTGCGGACCCGGAAACCTTATTTTTCATGTTCTGGCATATAATATAGGTCCGCTTGTCCTCGCAGAAACAGGCGGAATCGAGAGTAAGGCTCGAATCCGAGTCGACGCTTATTATTTGAGCGTACACATCATCGGTTTTATTGAGGACGTAATCACCGGCAGCGGCAGTGGAGAGGAAGGAGGCGCCGATGTCTGTAAAGGAGGTTTCGTTCCAGATCAGGATGCTTCCCCCGGCTTTTTCGGCCAGGTCGGAGGATTCGGCCTGAATGCTGTAATAGTATGAAGGGTAGTAACAGTCTATGGTGTACTCGTGGGTCCAGGGAAGAGATACACCGTCATAGGTTGCCGCCTGCATGTCGGAATCATACAGTGTTATAAAGCAATTCTGTACACTGGAAGATCCGGTCAATTCGTAGCGGACGGTACAGATCTTTGAACCGGGAAGATCAGCGCCGAACCGCACGCCGCAGCCGGCTGATACAATGACCGACAGCACGATGACGGCACACAGAGTAATTGAATGCGATCGATTGCGATCCACGGGAAAACTATAGCATGCTCAAAAAAAAAGTGAATCGGGACAGAAGAAAAAAATGAAAAAAAATGCCGAAATCTCCAACATTTCTTATTTATATAAGCAAATGCTTAGTCAAACTTCCAAAATGCTTAGCGGACACAGCCCTGCTGCGGAAGTCAGCGCCCTGGCAGCGGCTCAGGATGTCAGTTTATCCGCTTTATCGAAAATCGCATTATACAGGGCTTCGAGGTTTTCCACATCTATGCTGGCGAAGGCTATGCGCAGGAAGGAATCCTGAATGGAAATGGTTCCGATGCCCTCGTTCATCAGGAGTTCCAGCCGGAGTTTTTCGGCGTCTCCGCCCTCGAATCGGAAGCTCATGAAATATCCGGAATTGAAAGGAAGGGCCTTGAGGGCGCGGCCTTTTGTCCGGTTCGCACAGATTTCTTTGACTTTCAGATACCGATCTTTCAGTATTGCGAAATATCTGTCCTTGTGGACCTGATGGGCGGGGTCCTTAAGCGCCTTTTTGATTATTGACTGGGCCGGTTTTGAAGGATTCGATATGGAGGACAGGAGCGAGACCATAAGTTTCTTGTTGAGTGCCTCAAACTGGGCCTGGCTCAATTCCGGGGAACCAAAGGTAAGGAATCCCACGCGGAAACCCCAGACAAAATCTTCCTTGGTGGGACCGTCAACCTTGACCGCAACGATGTTGGGATGTATGGAACAGAGGTCCCTGAACAGGGAACAGGTGTAGGTTTCTTTTTCAAAGAAGAGCCCGAAATAGGCGTCATCGCTTACGACCAGAAGGCGGAACCCGTGGTCCGCAAGGGTTTTAAGTTCCCGTACGAGGATTTGCGCTTCCTGTACTGTGGGCGAATACCCTGTCGGATTGTTGGGAAAATTGAGCATGACGATGGCTTT
>SPDA01000475.1 GCA_004525155.1 Spirochaetales bacterium | reverse complement strand
CCGCCGATGACAACCGTGCCGGCCCTGATTGTGCATTCCGCCCGGCCGTTTTTCCCGACGAGTACTTTGCCGGTGGTTTTAATGGAACCGAAATAATCGCCGTCTATCCTGAGAAGACCATCCAGGTCCAGTTCACCACGGAACCGGGTACCTTCTCCGACAATAGAATTTATGAATGTTCCGTCCGCTGCTAAATAATCGCTCATATTTAATGGTTATCCGATTTTCAATTTTATTTTGATGACTTTTTCAAGCCCGAGGAAATATTCAAATAGCGCTGAGGATCCACCACCTGGGAACCGATACGCACCTCGTAGTGCAAATGGGGACCGGTGCTTAAACCGGTACTTCCCATACTGCCGATCTTTTGTCCCTGCGTCACTATGTCTCCCTCTTTGACATAAACATCCTGCAGGTGGGCATATTGGGTAAAAAATCCGTATTTATGACGTATGACAAGGTAATTTCCGTATCCGCCGATATCGTACTTGTTCTCTACAACCTTGCCGTCCGCGGCAGCGAGTATCGTCTGTCCTGCCTGGTAGGAAATATCGATACCTTTGTGCAGATACCATGTTTTTGTAAAAGGATGCTCCGCGGGACCAAAAAGGGTCGTTATCCTGCCTACACCGCCGTACACAGGCCATAATGTGGGCAGTTCCACCAGAAGAGCGCCGTGCGACACCAGCAGATCAGTTATTTTTTCAAGAGAACCCACGGAATCGTTCAACAGGGCATGAATACTGCGGAGTTCGCTCAATTCCTTCAGTACACCTTCACTTTGGTCTTCCACCCCTATAAAACTTGAAAGGTCTCCGGAACTGTATAAACCGCCCTGCAGGGAGCTGTCGACACCCAGGGTTCCAAGAGTCTGGGAAAGGGTAGCTTCGAAGGTCCGCGCTACGTTCTTCAGTTCAGCAATTTCATCCCGCATTATTTCGAGACTTGCCTCGGTACGTTCGAGGCTTTTCGATTTTTTATCCAGAAGCCTCGATATGCCGCTGAAGGTGGTGCTTGAAAGAAAAAATGCTATAAGTATGCAGGTAAGCAGTATGCTCAGGAATATGAGGGAAAAAACGGAAATCCTGAAATTAAAAATTTTCTTTTCTGAATGAGGAATAAACATGACCGTGAAACGCTGCTTTCCTGCGGTCATGATATTCTTGAAAAACCGGGATAGGGCCGTACCCGCATTCCTGCTGCGGTTTACAAACGCGTCCACCATTTTCTTTTCGACATTCTTGTACTGATTAACTGGTGACAAACCTCATCCCCGCATATATGATTTATCTTATCAAGAGCCTATCACGCTGTTCAACATTTGTCAAATAATTATTGACTTGTAAACAGGTCTGTGGTATGGTATATGCAGTATTTTTATACAATCTCGCATATTAAATCCATAATAAAGGTAAGTACATGCAGTATTTCGATTCTCATGCGCACATAGGCCTTATTAATGAAGACCCTATCGAACAGCTCATCATCGTTCAGGAAGCCAAGCAGGCTGAAGTGGATCATATAGTAAGCATCTGTAACAGCCTTCATGACTTTTTTATAGTTTATGAAAATTTAAAAACAGCCTCCCATGTTCTGCACAGCCTGGGGGTGTCCCCTTCGGAGGTGGCAAATCCGGGCAAAGACTGGGAGAAAAAGATAGAAGAGAGCATCAAGCTTGACCGCATTGCCGCCATAGGCGAGATCGGCCTGGATTATTATCATAAATTCGGGGACAAAGACTCCCAGATTGAACTTTTTATCAGGCAGCTTGAAATGGCGGACAAGTACAATCTGCCGGTTATAATCCATAACAGGGATGCCGGTACGGATGTACTGCAGGTTCTTCGTGAAAAACTGCCCGATAGGGGAGGAATTCTGCACTGTTATTCCGAAAATTGGGAATACGCGAAGAGAGCGCTTGAACTCAATCTCTATCTATCCTTCGCAGGAAACGTTACCTACAGAAACGCGAGAAATCTTCACGAAACCGTGAAAAAAATGCCGAAAGACAGAATGCTGGTTGAATCGGAGAGCCCTTTTATGGTTCCTTCACTCTACCGGGGGAAACGCAACAGGCCTTCCTATATCCACGCCTCCGTGGAATTCATGGCGGAATTGTGTGAAGAATCAGTCGAGGACATTTCCGCGATTCTTTACGAGAACAGCCTGAGATTTTTCAACCTTTCCTCCTGAGGAGTGCCGGAAAAACCCGTGTCTTCCCTCTATCACAGCCTGGATTTGCCTGGTATCCGTATGCCGGGAAATATCTTCCTCGCGCCCCTCGCAGGCTACACGGATAGAAGCTTCAGGCTTTCCTGCTCCGAATTCGGCGCGGATCTGACGTATACCGAAATGGTCTCCGCTCTGGGTATTTACCATAACAGCCGGAAAACTGTGGCGCTTTTTGAAAAATCACCGGAAGAACCTTTCAAGGCGGTACAGATATTCGCGCCGGGGCCGGAATTTTTGGCTGATATAACGCCGGCACTTTTGGCCCAATCCCCTGCCCTCATCGATATAAACTGCGGTTGTCCCGTACCCAAAGTGGTCAAGACCGGAGCGGGCGCCGCATTGATGAAAGAACCGAAAAAAATAGGAGCCATGGTAAAGGCCTTAAAGGATGCCGTATCAATCCTGGGGAGCACCGTGCAGGTAACCGTCAAACTGCGTTCGGGACTGGATGCGAACAGCATTAACTTTCTTGAATGCGCACGGGAAGCGGCAGAAGCGGGTGCTTCCATGCTCTGTCTTCACCCCCGCACGCGGAGCCAGGGTTACGGAGGCAGCGCTGAATGGGCCCACCTCGCTCTCCTTAAAGAGGCTGTACCCGTTCCCGTTTTCGGCTCGGGCGATCTGTTTACCGCTCAGGACGTGGAGCGCATGCTTAGAGAAACCGGCTGTGACGGAGTTATGGTGGCGCGGGG
>SPDA01000496.1 GCA_004525155.1 Spirochaetales bacterium | reverse complement strand
GATGAGGGAATGACCTTCATTAATCTTTTCCTCCGCGGTCACACAGAGGTTCCTGAGGGCCGTTTCCATGTTATGTTCACTGGGCCGGTAGAGAATGGAAAGGGAACAAACGGTAAATCCCGGGATTTCCGAAATTTTAAGCCGGTCGATGTCGTCATTGGTCAGCACCGGATGGTGCAGCTTGAGCTGCCTGCAGTGTTCAGGCGTTTCATCGAGAAGGTTGCGTTCCCGCCCGATAAAACTCATGAGGGACATGACGAGGCTTTCCCTGTACGGATCGATGGGAGGATTGGTCACTTGGGCGAAAAGCTGCCGGAAATAATTATAGAGAAGCTGGGGCCTGTCTGAGAGAACGGATACCGCCTCGTCGTTTCCCATGGAACCAAGCGGTTCCTGGGCGTTCCGTACCATGGGCAGAATGATCGATTTAATGTCCTCGGCCGTATAACCGAAGGCGACCTGCCGGTTTATCAGGTCTTCCAGGTTTGAGGAAACAGGCCCCGGTTCCTGGAACAGGCCTTTCGCCTCTATCCTGTTTGCCTCTAGCCAGCGCCGGTAGGGTTTACGCCGGGAGACCCTGGACTTTATTTCGTTGTCCTTTATCACCCTTCCCTCGGCCATATCGACAAGAAGCATCTTGCCGGGCGCCAGGCGGCCCTTCTCCCGCACATCCGCGGGATCTATGTCGAGCACTCCCACCTCGGAGGCGAGAACGACCCTGCCGGATTTGGTTATTACGTACCGGCTGGGCCTGAGACCGTTTCTGTCCAGGATAGCGCCGATTTTTCTTCCGTCGGCAAACGCAATGGCAGCCGGACCGTCCCAGGGCTCCATAATGGCTGCGTGATACTCGAAAAAGGCCCGCTTGTCCTCGCTTATATGAAATTTGGAGCCGAAGGCCTCAGGGACCATCATTACCATGGAATGCTCCAGGCTTCGGCCGCCGAGGCTTAAGAGTTCGAAGACATTGTCGAAAATCGCCGAATCGCTTAAATGGGGGTTGACGATGGGGAGGAGTTTTTTTATGTCCTCCCCGAAGAGACCGGAAGCGATGTGCGATTCCCTGGCGTTCATGTTGTTCACATTCCTCCTGATGGTGTTTATCTCGCCGTTATGCGCCATCCTTCTGAACGGCTGGGCCAGGGGCCAGGAGGGAAACGTATTGGTGCTGTACCGCTGATGTACCAGGGAGAAGGGACTCTTAAACTCCGGATGCTTCAGATCGGGAAAAAAAGTGGGAAACTGGGGAGCGACAAACATGCCCTTGTAGACGATGGTAGCGCAGGAGAGAGATGACACGTAATAGGAAAGCATGTCCCAGCCGCGTTCCGCCGCGCCGGATTCAAGACATTTTCTGAGCAGGTAGAGAAAGCGTTCCAGGGTGTCGGAGGTTTTTCCCGGCACTTTTATAAATGCCTGCCAGATACCCGGCATATTTTCCCGGGCAAGCTCTCCGAGGCACTGAGGTTCAACAGGCACTTCGCGCCAGCCCAGGAATTCGGCGCCGCGCTCCTTCACCAGGACTTCCGTAAAACTCCTTGCTTCCGCGGCTTTTTTCCCGTCTTCGGGAAAAAAGAACATACCCGCACCGTAGGAACCGGGTTCAGGCAGTGTAAAAGGCAGGATAGAGGTAAAAAATTCGTGAGGAATGGCCAGAAGCATGCCTGCTCCGTCCCCGGTTTTCAAATCGCCGCCCACCGCCCCCCGATGTTCGAGGTTGCATAAGATAGTTATGCCGTCTTCCACGATTCCGTGTTCCCTGAATCCATTCACGTTTACGACAAACCCGACACCGCAGGAATCGTGCTCATAGTGTGCGTCATATAAACCCTTTGCCTTGTCCATACTTCTCCTTGACCAGTTTTCTCTGTCTGCAAACAGATGTAATTTGCAATAAATATGCCAAATTTAATATATTACTTATTTGCAAATAATTAAATACCCTTCACTGCCGGCGAACCTTTAATATCTTACATAAATGTAGCAAACAACGTAATCGACCCACATAAATGTAGCTTTTTAATTCGTGCGCCGTACACGCGCCGATCAGGGAAGCTGCTGAAGTCTGGCTGCAGCTTACATCACTTCCAGAAAGGGGATACCTAGCAGTTTGAACCCCTGTTTCAGCATTATCCCCACTGCCCTGGAAAGGGTTATTCTCGTAACCACCAGGTCCGGATCGTCATTATGAAGAACCGGATTGTCGTGATAATATCTGCTGAACAATCGCGCCATATCGTAGAGGCAGCCTGCCACCAGGGAGGGATTGAGCTGTTCCGCGGCAGCCTCCGTAATTTCCGGATAAAGTGAAAGCAGCTTGATTATTTCCCATTCCTCCGGCACTGTCAGCAGATCCGCCCTGAAGACGCCGGCGGAAAATTCTTCCTTCCTCGACTCGAATTTTTTAATCATGCTGGAGATCCTTGCTCCCGTGTACTGCAGATAGGGGCCGGTATTGCCGGTAAACGAAAGAGACTCCCGGGGATTGAAGGTCATGTCCCGCAAAGGATCCGACTGTAAAAGAAAATAATTGAGCGCTCCCAGGGCTATACTCTCGGCAATGGCGGTAACATCGCCCACCAGTTCTTCCCGGCCTTTGGCCTCTATTTCCTCCCCCGCAAGAACTGAAAGTTCATCGAGGAGGTCGTCAGCATCCACCACCGTTCCTTCCCTTGACTTCATTTTCCCTTCGGGAAGATTCACCATGCCGTAGGCCAGGTGGCGGAGGTCCCCTGCCCAGGCATAACCGAGAATCCTGAGAACATGAAAAAGCACCTTGAAATGGTAAGCCTG
>SPDA01000089.1 GCA_004525155.1 Spirochaetales bacterium | reverse complement strand
TCTCAAGGAGAGAGGCCTTGCCTACCAGTTTGTCGATCTGGGACAAAGAGCCCTTTCGAGAGGCGAGCTGGAAAGTGTCGCACGTCACGCGGGTCTTTCAAATATAATGGATACGGAAAGCAGGGAATATACCTCCCGGGGCCTTTCGTATATGGAGTTCGATCCCGCTGAAGAACTCACCCTTCACCCGGGGCTATTAAAGCAGCCCCTTCTCCGGCATAATAAGGGCGTGCTGGTGGGATTCGTTGAGGAAACCTGGAAAAAAACATTACTGGAAGCCTGAATATGATACAAACAAACGACGTTCGAATACAGGACATACGTCCCCTGATGGCGCCTTTCCTGCTGAAAGAAGAAATTTCCATGACAGAGATGAGCAACAGGACCGTTGTGGAAGGACGGGGGAAAATAAGCGCCATTCTCGGGAAAAAAGATCCAAGACTCCTGGCAATAATCGGCCCCTGCTCAATCCACGATGCGGAAGCAGCCCTGGAATACTCGCGGCGGCTGAAAGCCCTCGCTGATGAGGTGAAAGAAAAAATCTTCATTGTGATGAGGGTGTATTTCGAAAAGCCTCGGACCTCCATCGGCTGGCGGGGTCTTATTCTGGACCCCTACATGGACGATTCCTGTGAGATCGAATTGGGCCTGCGGATTGCGAGGAAACTGCTTACCGATATCACGGGCCTGGGCGTTCCGGCAGGTTCCGAAATGCTCGATCCCATCGTGCCGCAGTATATAGCCGACCTTATTTCCTGGGCCGCCATCGGGGCCAGGACAACGGAAAGCCAGACCCACAGGGAGATGGCCAGCGGCCTTTCCATGCCCGTGGGCTTCAAGAACGGCACGAGCGGCAACCTCCAGCTTGCCGTCGACGCCATGCGTTCCACCAGCCACTCCCACAGTTTTATCGGTATAGACCAGAACGGGCAGACCTGCGTTTTAAAGACCTCCGGCAATTCCGACGGGCACATCATCCTGCGGGGGGGCCGAATCGGTCCGAATTATTACGAGGAGAACGTCGAAGAGGCGGAAAGACTTGTAAGGGCGGCAGGCCGCGAGCCGGCGGTAGTAGTCGACTGCAGCCACGAGAATTCCGGGAAAAGCGCCGACAGGCAGGAAAGGGTCCTTCGATCGATCATTGACCAGCGCAGAAGGGGGAGGCATTCCATAGTCGGTTTCATGCTGGAAAGCAACCTTTTGGGCGGCAGCCAGGTTATCCCGGCGGACAAGAAAGATCTTATCTTCGGCTGTTCGGTCACCGATGAATGCTTAAGCTGGGAAGATACGAAGGCCATTATAACCGACGCATACAACGCGTTATAACTTTATATGGGAGAAACAGTTATGAAAACATTGGCACTTCTGCTGGCACCGGGTTTCGAGGAGGTCGAGGCCGTAACACCCCTCGATTTTCTCCGCAGGGCCGGAATAAAGGTTGTATCATTGGGGATAGGCGGCCGCGAGGTAAAGGGTGCTCATGACATTACCCTGTACGCGGATGCGGATATTAAAAACATGAAGGGCTCCTTTGACGGGGTTGTCATACCGGGCGGCATGCCCGGAGCATCGAACATCGCGGCTTCGGCGGAGGCGGACGCATTAATTCGGGAACTCTTCTCGGCGGGAAAACTGGTGGCCGCCATCTGCGCGTCGCCCGCCGTGGTACTTGCTCCCAAAGGGCTGCTGAAGGGGAAAAAGGCGACCTGCTATCCCGGATTCGAGAAGGATTTACAAAACGGCGGAGCGGATTATTCCGGGAACCGGGTTGTGCGCGACGGCAGCCTCATCACTTCCCGCGGGCCGGGAACGGCGGCGGAGTTCGCCTTTGAAGTAATCAGTTACCTGGAAGGACCGGAAGCGGCGAAACCGATAATCGAAGGAACGCTGCAGAAATAGACCGACAGGAGTTTTTCCTGATTGCTTTTATTTCGGTCCGGCGACGATTGCGGCCATGGCAGGCCTTTTGACAAGGTCCTGCTTGAAGGATTCGAGACGTTCCGCGTTCACATAGTCCCTGCTCTGAAAAGAGTAGGTGAAATTCGTATGAACGTCGTAGGTCCCCTCGATGAGGGCGTAGGTGTCCTCGGTCATGACGAGTTCCTCGTCTGTGGGAATGATAAAGACGCGCGTTTTCGATCCTTCAGCGGTTATGTCCGTTTCAGCGTACCTGGTCATGGAGATCCAGTTCTTCTCCTTGTCCGCTTTTATACCCAGGTTCTCGAGGCCGTTTAAGGCATATTCCCTTGTTATGGGGCCGCGTTCTCCCACGCCTGCCGTAAAGACGACTGCGTCCACCCTGCCGAGAACCGCGGCATAGGAACCGATGTATTTCTTGATCCGGTAGGATTCCATTTCAATTGCAAGCTGGGCCCGCTCGTTGCCGTCTTCTGCGGCTATTTCTATGTCCCTGCGATCCACCCATTTGCCGGTGATGCCCAGAACCCCGCTTTTCTTGTTAAGCTGTGTTTCCACTTCCTCGGGACTCATGCCTGTTTTCCGCATGATGTAGTAGGTGATTGCCGGATCATGGTCGCCGCTTCTGGTGCCCATGACCAGCCCTTCGAGGGGCGTAAGGCCCATGGATGTGTCCACCGAAATACCGTTTTTGACCGCGTTGATCGAGGAGCCGTTGCCGATGTGAGCGATGATGACATTCGTATCGAAGGGGTCCCTGCCGAGCAGAACGGCGGCCCGTTTGGCCGTGTACAGAAACGAGGTCCCGTGGAACCCGTACCTGCGCACGCCGTATTTTTCATACCACTCGTAGGGAAGGGCGTAGAGGAAAGCCTGCTTGGGCATGGTCTGGTGCCAGGCGGTATCGAGGATGGCGCAGTGCGGTACATCCGGCAGTACGGCCTGGGCCGATTCTATGCCGATGATGTTCGCGGGATTATGCAGAGGCGCCAGGTCCTGGATGTCCCTGAGTGTTTCGATTACCTGTCCCGTAACTATGACGGATTTCGAGAACCTGTCGCCGCCGTGCACGGCACGGTGGCCCACGGCCTTGATATCGTTGATGCTTTTTATAGCCCCGGTTTCCGGATCGAGGATGGTGCGGATGATAAGTTCAATGGCTTCCTTATGGCTGGGACATTCGTACTCCCGCCTGACTTCGGTTTTGCCTTTTGCCTGGTGCTTGATGAAGGAACCCTCCATCGTGACCCGCTCTACGATGCCGGTGGCAAGTACCGATCTCACCTTCCAGTCGTAAACCTGATACTTGACGGATGAACTTCCGCAATTGAGTGTTAGAATGACCATACCTTACTCCAGACCGTTATTTTATCGAATGATTCGTTACCTTCGCATTAATGATGTTCAATTTCAAGGATACCGCCTCCCCCCGCCGGCCGGGCCGTTTCTCTCCGGCGGAATGACTACGAAAGTTCTTCGAGATATCTGCTGATCCTCCGGTACCGGGAACCGAACTCGGCAAGCTTTTCCCTCTCTTTCGCGACTATGTCCTCCGGAGCGTTTTGGAGAAACTGACTGTTGGCGAGTTTCTTTTCCGTCTGGATCTTTAAGTTTTCAAGGGACTTGTGTTCTTTTTCCAGTTTCGCTATTTCCTTGGGCAGATCTATAAGCTCCCGGATAAAGACCCTCGCCTCGTATCCGGCGCCCGGCACGGGAACGGAACCGTCGTGCGCTGCCGGTTCCCCGGATATGCGGAACTCTTTAAGGCCCGCGAGCTGCATGATGAGCGCCTTGTAGCCGTGGAAGATGTCGGCGTGTGCGAAGTCGGCATCCGTGCGGACCTGCGCGTCTATCCGGCTGCCCGGGGGAATGGCGAACTCACTGCGCAGGGTCCTGATTCCGCGGATCAGGTCCTGCAGAACGGTAAATTTGGCCGCAACTTCGGGATTTTCCCTGGATCCGGCTTCCTCCGGGTAGGGCATGACGGCAAGGGGCCCTCTGCATTCCGGCAGTTTCTGGTAAATTTCCTCGGTAATGAAGGATAGAAAGGGGTGGAGAAGCCTCAAGGATTCCTCGAGGACAGCAAGCAGAAGCGAGGCAGCTTCGTCCTTTTCCTTTTCAGTACCGGAGAGGAGCTTCGGTTTCGAGGCTTCCACGTACCAGTCGCAGAAATCGTTCCAGAAGAATTCGTAAACGCTTTGCGAACAGTCGTTGAAACGGAAGGAAGCCACCGCTTTCGTCACCGTTTTGACGGTTTCATTGAGCCTGTGGAAAATCCAGGAATCGATCTCGGTAAATGTGATGGTTTCTAGGGGAACAATATTCCTGCCGCCCATGTTCATGAGCAGATATCGCGCCGCGTTCCATATCTTGTTGGCGAACTTTGAACCGAGCTTGAAGGATTCCTTGTCTATGAGCACGTCCTGTCCCTGGGCCGCCATGAAGGTGAGGGTAAATTTGAGGGCGTCCGCGCCGTACTCGTCCACAATTTCCAGGGGGTCGATCCCGTTTCCGAGAGATTTTGACATTTTTCTGCCCTGCTTGTCCCGAACGAGGCCGTGGATGTAAATGTCCCTGAAGGGGGCCTGGCCCATGAATTCCATGCTAGCCATAATCATCCTCGATACCCAGAAAAAAATGATGTCGTAGGCCGTTACGAGGGCAGTGGTAGGAAAAAAACGGGCAAGGTCTTCCGTTTCCCCGGGCCAGCCGAGGGTGGAGAAGGGCCAGAGCCAGGATGAAAACCAGGTATCGAGCACATCTTCGTCCTGATGTATCGATTCCGAGCCGCAGTGGGTGCAGGCGCTCGGGTCGGTACGGGACACGATCAGGCCGCCGCAGTTCCCGCAGTACCAGGCCGGTATCCTGTGCCCCCACCAGAGCTGGCGGGATATGCACCAGTCCCGGATATTGGTAAGCCAGTGAACATAGGTGTTTTCCCATTTCTTCGGAAAAAACTGGATCTGCCCCTCCGTAAGGGCGGCCAGGGCTTTTTCTGCCAGGGGTTTCATTTTCACGAACCACTGGTCGGAGAGGTACGGCTCCACCATGGTACTGCACCGGTAGCAGTGGCCGACCTGATGGGGGTGGTGTTTTTCGGAAACGAGGAGTTCCTGTTTTTTAAGTTCCTTCACCACCGCTTTCCGTGCATCCTTTACCGCAAGACCCCGGAACTCCTCAGGGACCTCCCCGTTCAGGGTGCCGTCCGGGTTTAAAATATTGAGTACCGGCAGGCTGTGGCGTTTGGCGACTTCCCAGTCGTTTTGATCGTGGGCAGGAGTTATTTTTACCATGCCCGTGCCGAATTCCCGGTCCACGTAGGAGTCTGCTACTACGGGAATGCTCCTGCCCGTCAGGGGCAGCAGGACCAGTTTCCCCACGAGCCTTGAGTAACGTTCATCCTCGGGATGTACCGCCACCGCCGTGTCGCCGAGCATCGTTTCCGGCCTGGTGGTGGCTATTTCGATAAAGCCGGAACCGTCTTCCAGGGGATACTGAATACGGTACATGGCTCCCTGCTCTTCAAAGTGCTCCACTTCATCATCCGAGAGCGCCGTGCCGCAGGATGAACACCAGTTGATGAGGTAGTTGTCCTTGTACACAAGTCCCCGCTCAAAAAGGCCGACAAAAACTTCGCGCACCGCCCTGGAAAGGCCTTCGTCCAGGGTAAAACGTTCCCTGTCCCAGTCGCAGGAAGCGCCGAGCCGTTTCAGCTGTTCGACGATCTTGGCATGGTGGTCCTTCTTGACCCGCCAGGTCTCCTCGATAAAAGCCTCCCTTCCCAGATCGTGCTTGGTTTTCCCCTGAGTTTTAAGCTTCTTTTCCACCACGTGCTGGGTGGCTATACCCGCGTGGTCCGTTCCGGGCACCCAGAGGCTGGGGATTCCCTTCATCCGGTGATACCGTATCAGAATATCCTGAATGACATTGTTGAGCCCGTGACCCATGTGCAGGACACCGGTAACATTCGGCGGCGGTATGACGATAACAAAGGGCCTCCTGGCATCCGTCCCTTTCTGAATGCCGGGTTTGAAAACATGCAGGCCTTCCCAGAAAGCGTAAATTCTCTGTTCAAAATCCTTCGGGTTGTACACCTTATCCAGTTCAACTGATTCCATGTGTTAACGTCTCCTTGCTGCGGCACCAGTGGTCAATCGCGCGGCTATAGTAACAAATTACGGTAAGTGCTTCAATATCAGGACATTTACATGGTAGTATAGGCCCAGCTATGAAACGTTGGGTACTGCTTCCTGTTTTTCTTTGTACGGCCCTGCTGCTGACAGCCCAGCAGGGACCGGCGACAACAGCGGAAAAAAATTACGAAAAACTCCGGATGGATATGGCGGAACGGCTGAACCGTCAGTATGGAATACGGAAGGAGAGTGTCCTTGCGATTCTCGCTTCCGTTCCGCGGCATCTTTTTGTGCCGTCCTTTCTCGTGCAGCTTGCCTACGAAGACACAAGCATTCCCTTGGGCCGGGGAGAACTGCTCCCGGAACCCGCCGTAACTGCCCGCATCCTGGACGCCATCGAAGGCAGCCCGGGTTCGGTGCTTATAGCCGGAATGAATACGGTCTATATGGCGGCTCTCATCTCCCGGATGGCCGGTATGGTGCGTGCGGTAGAGTTCGGAAAATCCGGGGGAAATTACCAGAATGTCCCCGCCTCCCTCGGTTATAACAACATCCTGTTCTCCAAAGCGCCGGATCCCCTTGCCTGGGCGGATGCCGGTCCTTTTGACGTGGTCATTGTCCATGGCGCCCTTACCATGCTGCCCGAAATCATAAGCCGTCAGATTAAGCCCGGGGGGGATCTCTTTGTACCTCTCGATGACGGCGGCGGGGTACAGCAATTAATCCATATTAAAAAAAACATGCAGGGATCATTTATAATCAGGAGTCTTGGGAGCTGTTTTTTCGCGGGGCTGGAAATCGCGCCCTGAACCTTTCCGGGGACAAATCAGCTGTTTTTCAGTGAACCCTGTTTTCTCGCTCTTTCGATTTTTTCCATTTTTCTGAAATACTTCGCCTGTTTGTCGATTTCCTCTAGATCAGAGGTATGTATCCTGTTGTCTACAAGTTTGAATTTCTTGTTTTCAAACAGTTTCCTAATGGAAGAATTGCCGGCGTCCGCGGAGAGCCCCACCATGTTGACGAGTTCCTTGGGACCGAAATCGAAGGTATATGCTTCGCTTGTTGCTATGGGCACCCGGTTTCTTTCGAGGTGGATGAGGAGGGCGTCATACAGTCTGCCAAGGGGGTCGGATATC
>SPDA01000357.1 GCA_004525155.1 Spirochaetales bacterium | reverse complement strand
GCGGAAAGTATTCCGATAAACCGCATGGATTCAGCCTGAGCCGCTCCATGCGGTATCCCTCCCTTATTTTCTACAAATTTCCGAACAGTGTACTCATGTGTTTCGACCTTTCGATATACCGCTTTACCGCTTCCTGGATTTTTGCCGCATCCTCATCTGTCAGGGTTCTTACGGACCTTGCCGGGCTCCCGATTATGAGGGAACGTTCCGGGAATTCCTTCCCCTCCGTGACCAGGGCTCCGGCACCGACGATGCACTCCTTTCCGATTTTCGCCCTGTTTAAAATAATTGAACCCATACCTATCATGCAGCCGTCGCCGACGGTGCACCCGTGAAGGATGGCGTTGTGGCCTACCGTTACAAAATTGCCTATGCGGGCAGGCTGGTCCGTATCCACATGAACGACGGAATTGTCCTGGATGTTTGTGCCTTCCCCTATAAAAATGGGCGCCAGGTCTCCCCGGATAGTAGCGGAAAACCAGACGGAAGAATTCCTGCCGAGATAGACCTCGCCCAGCACCTCGGCATTCCAGGCTATGAACGCTGCTTCCGCCACAGAGGGTATTTTATCGTCAATGCTGTGATACATGATTCGCTCCTTCGCCTATTGTTTGCTCTGCATATAGCATAGTATAAATACATAAAGGGAGTGTTTATGCAATTCATTTTCGCCGGGATTCAGATGAATATCCGCAACTGCGATGCTTTATTCAACCTGGATCACGCCCTGGACATGGTTGCAGAAGCTGCGGCCAGGGGCGCCCGGCTTGTATGCCTGCCGGAGATGTTTCTGTCCGGTTTTGATTACTCCTGCATCGCGGCCTGTGCCGAACCAATTCCCGGTCCCGTAACCTCCCGTCTTTCCAGCGCATCCGCCAAAGCCGGTATTTACCTGCTTGCCGGCAGTATGCCGGAAAAAACGGATACGGGCCTTTACAACACATCGGTTCTTTTCGACCCGGAGGGCGCCATAATCCACCGTGTGCGGAAGATCCATCTCTTTCCCCTGATGGACGAAACCCGCCACTTTTTACCGGGAAAGGAAACCGGGATCATCTCCACCGGACTCGGCACTCTCGGGGTTTTTATATGTTACGATCTGCGGTTCCCGGAACTTGGAAGAACGCTCGCGGTTCAAGGGGCGGAGATCCTGCTTGTTCCGGCCCAGTTTCCTCACCCCAGGCTGGATCACTGGCGCGTACTGCTGCAGGCAAGGGCTGTGGAAAATCAGGTATTCGTCATGGGTGTAAACAGGGTGGGGAACGACGGCAATAACAGGTTTTTCGGCCATACGAGCGTGTATGATCCCTGGGGGGAGCTTGTAGCCGGCTCCGGGGAGGGGGAAGGCATCGTGTACGCGGATATCGATACTGCAAAAGTTGAGGAAGTACGAAGAAAGATTCCCTGTCTTTCCGGCAGAAAACCTGAAGTATACAATCTTTCATAAAGAGGACGGCAATGGGCAAGAAAAAGCAAAAAAAGACGGTGAATTCTGAAAAGTTTTTTGACCTCCTGCGGGAGAGCGCCTACCGGAAGTTCGAGGAGCGGCACGGCGAGCCCGGCAGCCAGGAAGAGGACTGGTATAACGCTGAACAGGAACTTCTCAAAGAATACGAAGTTGAAGATTAATCCTCCGTAAAGCTCATTAAATACAGGCAAGCCGCAGAACTGTGAAATACCTTGTAATACCCCCTGTTTTGGTATAAAAAGATGCCGGTAACACGTTATTTTTTCGCGGTTTCATACATATAATGATTGCGTAACTTTCAAAGCTGATTTATTATGCATATCACCAAAAGCGACCAAGGATTCTTTAAAAAGTGAGGAAGGGCAGCATGAGTTATATCGAAGAAATTCTGGATCTTGTAAAACGAAGAAACCCGGCTGAGTACGAGTTCCATCAGGCGGTGGATGAAGTTCTGCAGTCACTGGAACCGGTCATGGAGAAGCACCCTGAATACAGGGAAGCGCGCATACTCGAACGGCTTGTCGAGCCGGAACGGGTACTGATGTTCAGAGTGCCCTGGCTCAGCGACAAGGGCGATTTCGAAGTGAACAGGGGTTTCCGGATCCAGTTCAACAGCGCCATCGGGCCTTATAAGGGGGGCCTACGGTTCCACCCCACCGTCAACCTGGGGATTATGAAATTTCTCGCCTTCGAGCAGATTTTCAAGAACTCCCTCACCACCCTCGCCATGGGCGGCGGCAAGGGCGGTTCCGACTTCGACCCCAAGGGAAAGTCGAACAATGAGGTGATGCGCTTCTGCCAGTCCTTTATGACCGAGCTCTGCAGGCATATTGGTCCCGATACGGATGTCCCTGCCGGGGATATCGGCGTGGGGGCCAGGGAAATCGGTTTCATGTACGGCCAGTACAAGCGTATAATGAACGAATTCACCGGTGTCCTTACCGGCAAAGCCCTTCGCTGGGGCGGATCCCTCATCCGGCCGGAGGCGACCGGTTACGGCTGCGTGTATCTGGCCCAGGAAATGCTCAAAACCAGGAAGGAAACCTTCGAAGGCAAGGTATGCGTGGTTTCCGGGTCCGGAAACGTGGCCCAGTATACGGTAAAGAAACTTCTGGAACTTGGCGCCAAGCCCGTGACCCTTTCCGATTCCAACGGATTTGTTTACGACAGCAAGGGTATAGATCTGAAAAAACTCGAGTTTGCCATGGAGCTCAAGAACATCCGCAGGGGCCGGATAAAGGAATACGCGGATAAATTCGGCGCCGAATACCACGATGGCAAGCGTCCCTGGAGCATCCCCTGCAAGGCCGCCTTTCCCAGCGCCACACAGAATGAAATTGACGAAAAAGATGCGGAAACCCTGGTGAAAAACGGCTGTACCGTGGTGGGCGAAGGGGCCAACATGCCCACGACTCCGGAAGGCATCGACGTGTTTCTCAAGGCTAACATCCTGTACGGACCGGGCAAGGCCGCCAATGCCGGCGGTGTCGCCACCAGCGGCCTGGAGATGAGTCAGAATGCCATGCGGCTGTCCTGGCCGGCGGAAGAGGTGGACAAGAGACTCAAGCAGATAATGGTGTCCATACACGATGCTGCAGCGAAAGCTGCGGCGGACTACGGATTTCCGGGCAACTACGTCATGGGCGCGAATATCGCCGGCTTCGTGAAGGTGGCGGAAGCCATGATGGACCAGGGGCACGTGTAGGCTGGACTTGATTCTTCGCCGCGGGAGAGCGTATCCCGCGGTTTTTTTTATCCCCCGGTTATCTGTTCCCTCAAGAGGCCGCGTATTTCCAGTTTCGCGGTTTCCGGGTAATCCCGGCCGGTGAACACCCGGAACTGACAGTAGGCCTGTTCCAGAAGCATGTCCAGGCCGCCCAGGGTTCTGCAGCCTTTAAGCCTCGCGGCTGTAAGAAACGGCGTGTCCGGCGGGGAGTAGACCAGGTCGTAGGCAAGCTCCCGTCCGGTGAAGGTATAACCGGCGGCGGGGTTGCCGTCCTCCTGGGGATGCCTGCCCGCGCTGGTGGTCTGCACGCTCACATCGCTGTAGTCCTTCATCCGTGCGAGTCCTCCGGCGTCCAGCGCCGCCCAGGCGCAGCCCAGGTCCGAGGCAAGCCGGCCGGCTTTCCCGGGAGTGCGGTTCAACGCCAGCACCTCCGCTCCCTCCTGC
>SPDA01000079.1 GCA_004525155.1 Spirochaetales bacterium | reverse complement strand
CCGGTATTCTTCCACCAGCGCGCCTATCTGCGAATCCGCTGCTGCGCGCACATGTTCCGCCAGTTCGCCGACACCGTAGCCGTTAACCGAATATCCGAACGTAAGCTGGGCCTCCACTTTGTCCCCCTCGGTAACGGCAACCTCGCGCATGTTGTCTCCGAAGCGGGCGACTTTCATGGTCCGGGAATCGTGCCAGGCGAGCGCGGCGCGGGCCCACATGTCTAGATGCGCCAGGGCTCCCCCATCCTGCCAGTGGCCGACCACCACCTTCCGCTCGATGCGCAGGCGGCTTCCGATAAAGCCGAATTCCCTGCCTCCGTGGGCCGACTGGTGCAGGTTCATGAAATCCATGTCTATGGAAGACCAGGGGATGTCCCTGCAGAACTGGGTGTGAAAATGAACAAAAGGTTTTTTAAGCCTCGAAAGTCCGGCAATCCACATCTTGGCCGGGGAAAAGGTGTGCATCCACATGATGAGGCCGATACATGCAGACGAGGAATCAGCATCGATGCAGAGCCGGGTGACCTCCTCCGCGGTGGTGAGGGTCGGTCTGGATACAATTTTCACCGGGATTGTCCCGGTTTCATTGATACCGGCAACTATCTTCGCCGAATCCGCCGCCACCTGCCGCAGGGCTTCTTCGCCGTAAAGGTGCTGGCTCCCGGTCACAAACCACAATTCCAGGTTTTTAAAATCTATGGTGCTGCTCATCTTTTACATCTCCTCACCGGTTCTTTGATTTCGCCCTGGTCCGTTCTTCGATAAAATTTCCCAAAGCCAGGTATTCCTTGTACAGGCTGTCGTACACGGCCGCGTTCGCAGGATTCGGCTGGTACCCGTCCGTGAACCCGGAACCCAGCGCCTTTTGGGCGGCGAGGATATCCGGGAAAAGCCCCGCTGCAACGGCAGCGAACATGGCGGCGCCCAGGGCGACGGTCTGCTCGCTTTCCGCCACCTTGATGGTCCGGTTCATAACGTCAGCGACAATCTGCATAACGAAGGGGGATTTCTTAGCAACACCGCCTATGGCTATCACATCCCTTATGGGAGCGCCCTCGCTCTCGAACCTTTCGGCGATGCGCCGGGACCCGAAAGCGGTCGCCTCCACAAGCGCACGGAACAGGCGTGGGGCATCGGTGCCGAGGGTGAGCCCGGAGACCGCCCCTTTCAGGTTCTGGTCCGCGTCCGGAGTGCGGCGTCCGTTTAGCCAGTCAAGAGCTATTATGCCGGATTCGCCAGCGGGGATTTTCGCCGCCTCCTCGCTCAGCGCGGGAATTATGGCATCCTCCAGTTCGGCCGCCTGGTCCCGGTACCCTTTTACGGCAAGAAGCTTGAGGGGCCAGGCAAGAAGATTCTTAAACCAGGCGTACACGTCTCCGAAGGCGCTCTGACCCGCTTCCATACCCAGCATGCCGGGTACTATGGACCCGTCCACCTGGCCGCAGATACCCCGGACGAGGGTGCCGCTCATTTCCGTCAGCGGCGCGATAAGCATGTCGCAGGTGCTGGTGCCCATCACCTTGACCAGGGAGCCGGGAACGATTTCTCCGCCTACAGCGCCCATGTGTGCGTCAAAAGCGCCGACCGCAACGGGTATTCCGGCGTGAATCCCGAGGCGCCGCGACCACTCCTCGGTAAGGACCCCGGCAGCGGCATCGCTGGTAAAGGTTTCGGTAAAAAGATTCGCGCGCAAGCCTTTAAGAAGGGGATCCAGTTTCACCAGAAATTCCTCCGAAGGCAGTCCGCCGAAACTCTCGTGCCACATGGCCTTGTGTCCCGCAGCGCAGCGGCTGCGTTTCAGGGTAAGCGGGTCAGTCTTCCCTGTGAGAAGGGCCGGCAGCCAGTCGCAATGCTCAACCCAGCTGAAGGCCGCTGCCCTCACTTTTTCATCTTCCCGCATTACATGAAGCAGCTTTGCCCAGAACCATTCGGAGGAATAAACCCCTCCCTCGAAACGCGTATAATCGACGCCGCCCCAGGTTTTCGCCAGGGTATTGATTTCATCAGCCTCCCGGACGGCGGTATGGTCCTTCCACAGAACAAACATGGCGTTGGGGTTCTCTTCAAATTCCTTTTTCAGGGCCAGGGGCGTGCCTTCCCTGTCCACTGCCACCGGCGTGGAACCGGTAGTATCGATGGCTATGCCCCGTACGCTTTTTGCCGTTCCTTCAGGCGCTGCCTTGAGGGCCCCGGCTACAGCCGCCTCGAGACTCTCGACGTAATCCTTCGGGTGCTGTCTGAACCTGTTGGTACCCGGGTCGCAGTATTTCCCCTCCTTCCAGCGCGGATACGGGGCCACATGACTCGCAATATCGGAACCATCCACGGCATTCACGATAATCGCCCTCACCGAATCAGTACCGTAATCAAGGCCAAGTACACTCTGTGTCATCGTCGATCTCCTTCTGTGACATATTGCTTCCCCATCACGGGGATATCCTGTCCGGCGCGTAGTACCGGATATTTTCACGGGTAAGAATGTCCAGGGGCACGATTTGGGTTTCCGGCGGTTTCCCCTGGCCGCTAAGAATATTGAAGAGGGTCTGAACACCGAGGTAACCCTGAACCTCGGGCCGCTGGCTTATGAGGAAATCAATGACCCCTGTCTCCACAAACTTCCGGTTTTCCGGTATCAGATCGTAGCCGACAAGTGAAACGCCGGCGCGGTTCCTCCGTACCAGGTAATCCGCAACACGGTGAACGGAAGCGTTGGTTACGAAGATACCCCCCGTGTCCGGCATTGTGCGAAACAGATCATCCATGAAAGTATCGCAGACACCGGGCAGGTCGAGATGTTTTTCTTTAAACACCGTAGGCCTCGTATCTTCCGGATAACGGGAACGGAACCCTTCCACCCTGTCCCGTATATGGTAGTCCATGTCGACAGCCTGGATTATAACGGTCTGCCGGTCTGCCGGCACCAGCATCTTCATGAGCTTCCCCGCCAGACGGCCGCTCATGAGTGAATCCTGCCCTATGAAAGATGCTTTGCGCAGGCCGGGCAGATCGGAATCGAAACAGCAGAGTACAGCTTCCTCCGGCAGATTCCGGACGAACTCAAGAGCCGCCTCCGGAATAACCGGCGCGAGGAGTATCCCGTCAGGTTTTTCCGCGGGCAAGGCCCCCGCCGCCTCCCGGAAAGAGGAAGCTGAAAACCGGTCGAGATGGTGAAACTGAAGGTTGACATGGTAGTGGGAAAGCTCCCGCACAGCGCTTCGCATTCCTGCGAGGGGTATCCGCCAGAAACCGGAATCCTGAGTCAGCTCGGGAGTAAGAATGCCGATCCGGTAATTCCTGGCCTGGGCCAGGTTGCTGGCGTGAAGGTTGAGGGTGAATCCTGTTTTCCCGATGACTGCCCGCACCCGGCTTTCGGTCTCCGCTGCGACCCGGCCGCGTCTGTGGAGGACCCGGTCCACTGTCCCTATGGAAACCCCCGCGAGACGGGCTAGGTCTTTTACAGTTACGGCCAAGGCTTCTCCCGCTTGCGTTAACGTACACGCAATGAATCATAGTAGCACCCGGCATTGGAGTTGTCAAGAAATTTATTTAATCCTGTTCCATGATGCGGTCGATACCCCTGGACCCGCCAGGAATTCCGCTTTACAGTACCGAGGTTCCCGCGCCCCGGCCCGGCCGGCAGATAAACAGGAACCGTGAAACATTCCCGTCGGTACGCTTAAGGTATTCGCCGTAGTACCGCCGCCCGACAGCGGATAGAAAAGCGGGGAGATCGCCGTCCATTACAAGAGCCACGGCGCAGCCGCCGAACCCGGCGCCGGTGAGCCTGGCGCCCAGGGCCCCCTCCTCCAGGGCGAGGGCGATAAGCGTATCGAGTTCCGGGCAGCTTATCTCGAAAAGCCGGCGGCAGCTCTCGTGAGAGCCGTTCATGAGAACGCCGAAACCCGCGGCGTCGCCGGCAGAAAGGAAGGATACGGAATCTTCCACACGCTTCCATTCCGTAAGCACATGAAGAACCCGCTGCATCAGCTTAAAGCCCCCGGGCGGTTCCGGCAGAACGGATCCGTCCCTCCGTCTGCAGTATTCTTCAGCCAGCCGGCCGGTGCCGGTGCCGAGCAGTGCGGCCGCGCCGCTCAGGCTGTAGGCTGAATCGGAAAGCGCGTCCACGGCAAAGGGAATGATCTCCTCTTCCGGAATGCCTAAATTTTGGGAAGTCATGTCTCCCAGGAGCCCGAGTTTCACCTCCCGGCCGTACCTGCGGCTGAAGGCGGCCTTGAGCACCGCGGTACCGAGCCTGCATTCAATGGTACGGATATTGTAACGGTCCATGGCCGCCCTGGTTTTTTCCGCTTTGACGGTACTGTCCATCACCACCACAGAGTAACCCCGGGGCATGTTTACAGGTTCGGCGCTGAAGGGGTTGAATTCTATTTTAAGGGCCTTTCCGGCTTCACTCAGCATACAGACCGCCTGGTCCATGCCTCCGCCCTGGGTGCCCACATACCGTTCCCCGTCGGCAAACAATTTCGCGAGCGTATCCTTCGGCACGGACAAACCGAGGGAAGCCATGGCCATGAGCCCGGAAAGGACCACCAAAGCCGAGGACGAACTTAACCCGGCGGCTGCCGGAAGACTGCTCGTAATGACCGCTTCGAATCCGCACCCTGCCTGACAGTCCTTTCCGGCTGCCGCCCCGTAGGACAGGATCGTCTGCACCCCGGCCTTCACGTAATTACCCCAGCTGCCTGTTTCGTAAGGCGGAACCGGGTTTTCCGCTATAAATGTCAGGCCCGGAAACCGGGAATCCGTATTGACCACGCTCACCCGGGAGCCGTTGCCGGCGCCTGCAGGGCGCGGCGCGAACACCGCGGTAAAACACTGCTCCAGGGCCATCGGCAGCACGGGGCAGCCGTTGTAATCAGTATGTTCACCTATCAGGTTGACCCGTCCCGGGGCCCGGGCCGTGAACCCCGGCTTGTATCCGAATTCCCTGTGAAAAACCGCGGCGAGGTTTTTCACAACTTCATCCTTCATACTGTTCCCCCCAACAGCTTCCGCACAAGCTCCGGCAGGCTTTCTTTCGGCCGAACCGGATTGATGCCGGAAAGCATACCCAGCATGATGTTTTTTCCGTTGCCCCGTATCTCTTCGAGCAGACTGTCACAGTCCGTTCCTGAAGGCAGGGGCAGCATCCCCGCTCCGGCCGCTTCGATAATACCGAGCCCCTCCTGCTTGAATTTGACGAGCTTTCCCGGAATCCTGTAATCCGGGTTTCTCAGGAACAGGTGGAAGGAAAAACCGCCCGGCTCCTCCGACAGAATCAGGTTTGCCGTATTCCGTCCGGGATCGAGCGCCTTCCAGGAACGGACAATTACAGATGCCGTACGCTTTACCTTTTCCCCGTCTGCGCCGCGGACCCTTACCGCCGCCAGGGGATAATCGAGGACATCGACTGAGCAGGAGTCCCCTGAAAAACGCCGTAAAGAACCCGCAGTCATGGCAGGAAGGGTGAGGCCCTTGAACACCTGAAAATGATGGTGCGATAGAATGGAAGCGCCCGCCCATTCAACATCGGAATTGGAACAGACAGTGTATCCCGGCGCGAGGGACAGGAATTCCAGCATGTGACCCATCGAATCCCCGTCAACCCGCATGGGCTTCGGATCCGACAGAATAAGAACGAAATGATAGGGAAACAGGGGAAAGGGAGTAAGCTGCAGAAAATAATCGATACCGGATTTCGGAAGGGTCAATTCATAAATCCTCAAGTTCTCTTTCCCCGGCCTCCCGATGTTTTCCCTGCAAAGGCCACAGTGAAGGGGGTGCAGATCCTCACGGGTCGGCGGGACCGGCACATATTTTGACCGCGACAGATTAATCTGTATGCGGAATTCGATTTCCAGGTCCATATCGTAAAAACTTAAGTGTTCGTTCCCTTCCAGTTTTTCCCTGGTAATATAATCCGCGGACAGTTCCCATCGGTAGAGGCTGTCCAGGACCGCGGGTAAATCGGAGTGTTTTCGCAGGCGGTCAAGCATGAGCTGAATTGACTGCTGAATTGAATCCGGGGGGGCGGACATGATATTCCGTAAGGAGGCGAGATATTCGGTTTCCTTCATGCCGTGCTTTTCCGCCGAACCGGTTTCCCGCTGCCACTGATGCAGATTAATCATTATGCTTGAAGTCTAATACAATAGGAGGGTCTGCACAATATTGCCCCTAATAGGGAAAAAAATTGATTACCGGGCGGAAGTCTCCGTCAACGGCGATAAGGTCAGCCTTCATCCCCGTGCTGACCAGGCCCCTGTCCCCGCGGTCCAGCAGTCGGTTCGGATTTGAGGTCACCATGCCGGCTACCTCAGCCCTTCCGAGCCCCGTCCAGTTCAGGAAACAGCCGGCACATTCGTGTACCAGCCGGTTGGAACCGATAAGAATGTCGGAATCCGCATACCGCACCCCTCGCTTATCCGAAAGCACCTCTTTCCCGAAATAGGAGCCGGAACCGCCGGCAAGGCCCGCGGATACCACGGCATCGGAAATAAGGATGAGCCGCTTGTTATCGATGTGGCGGCCGCACATGGTGAGGGCCTCGCCGCATACGTGAATGCCGTCGCTGTTCAATTCGCAGTACACACTCCTGTCGATAAACGGCAGCATGGCGAGTCCGGCGGTTTTGTGCGACACGGGAGACATGGCATTGAAGAGATGGGTGATGTTCAGGGCTTTACCCGGCGGTGCTTCCGGAATTCCGCGCAGATCGCTTTCCGAATGCCCCAGGCAGGGAATGATGCCCCTTTCCCAAAGCCGGGAGATAATGACATCCGCGCCCGGCAGTTCCGGCGCCACGGTCATCATCCTGATTCGCTCCCTGCCCGTCTCGAGTATGTGATTGAGGCGGCCCTTATCCGGAACCTCCACAAAAGCCGGGGGAATGCCGCCGCGCCGCGCCGGATTCACAAAGGGCCCTTCCACATAGATACCTGGAACCCGTTCCTCGAGTTGCGGGTTCTCCGTAAGTTCGGCGGCGAGAGCCTCTATGACCGGCAGGTTGAAAGGAAGGGTCGGGAGGAAGGTATTGCAGCCCCGGGAGGAAAGAAAATCCGCCATCCTTGCGAGCACGCCGGGTTCGTCCGGCGCCTGTTCAACACCGTCCATTCCGCAGCCGTGGATATGCAGTTCAACGAAGCCGGGCATGACGTACAGGCCTTTGGCGTCGTACACGGGGATACCGGAAGGGGGACGAAACCCTGCGCTTCCCTCGTCTACAGCCTCGATGCGCCTGTCCCTTACGACAATGGACAGGACATCCCTTTCCACTCCCGCGGAAAGCACGCGGCAATTCGAAATGACGTAGGAAGAATCGGCTACAATGCGCATGGAAACATGATAACGGTTCAGGTCCCCTGTGTCAGCAGGAGGCGAGCCGGTAGACGGTCTCGATATCTTCCCGGGTGTAGCCTTTGATGTTCCACAGCCCGCACAGTTCCAAAGCATGGCCTG
>SPDA01000674.1 GCA_004525155.1 Spirochaetales bacterium | reverse complement strand
TGTGCTTTCTCCTGGCCATCGCGGCAAAAAGGGTTTTTCCGGACCGCCGTCTCGTTATAAGTCATTCCCTTGGAGAGGGGTATTATTATTATTTCGCCGCCCTCCAGAACATAAAGGACGAAGACCTCAAGGCCCTCGAGGACTGCATGCGGGATCTTATCCGCAACGATTATCCGATAGATCGCAGGGAAATTTCCTATGCGGACGCGCTCAGCCACTTCGAGAAAACGAATCAGGAAGATACCGCCCTTCTCCTCCGCCAGCGCAACGAAAGCAGGGTCCACGTGTATGTCTGCGGAGGATTCATCGACCTGGCCCACGGCCCTCTGGCCCCCGGCACAGGCAGCGTGTGCTGTTTCGAGTTCAAAAACCTGGAACAGGGGTTTCTGCTCCGTTATCCGGCCCAGGGCGAGCCTGGAAAGCTGCGGCCTTACGAGGACCTGCCAAACCTGACGGCCATTTACAAGGAGTACAAGGCCTGGGGTAAAATTCTGGGGGTCAATGCCGTGGGGCGGCTCAACGATATCATTGCAAGAAAAAAAATAATCGATTTTATCCGTGTTGCTGAGGCTCTGCACAACAAGAAGATAGCGAGCATTGCAGACAGTATTCTGGAAATCAGGGACAGGGTGAAAGTTGTCCTTATAGCCGGTCCTTCTTCCTCGGGTAAAACGACTTTTACAAAAAAACTTACAATCCATCTCCAGGTAGTGGGATTTAACCCTATTGCCGTTTCTTTGGACGACTATTTCCTGCCCCGGGAACGAACCCCCCTTGACGAGAACGGCGGGCTCGATTTCGAGGCACTGGAAGCCCTGGATGTGGAGCTTATCAACAGGCACCTGCTGGAATTATTCGAAGGCAGGGAAGTGCTTATCCCGGATTTCGATTTCAAAACAGGAAGACAGGCGGACGGCGGGAAACCGCTGCGTATGGGTGAAAGGAACATCCTTCTCATCGAAGGCATCCACGGGCTCAACGACGGGCTTACTCCTCTGATACCCGGCCATTTAAAATATAAAATTTATGTTTCCGCCCTGACCCAGCTCAACCTCGATGACCACAACAGGATAGCAACCACGGACAACCGCCTGCTCCGGAGAATGGTGCGGGATTACAATTTCCGCGGATACAGCGCCCTTGACACCCTTGCACGATGGCCGTCGGTCCGGCGCGGCGAGAACAGAAATATATTTCCGTTTCAGAACAACGCCAACGCAGCCTTCAACACGGCCCTGGACTACGAACTCGCCGTTCTCAAGGTGTACGCCGAACCGCTCCTTAAAACAGTGAAACCCTTTCATGAGCAGTACAACGAAGCGGTCAGGCTCCTGAGTTTCCTTAACAATTTTTCCCCCGTGCCCGCGAACCTCGTGCCGAGGCAGTCAATCCTGCGCGAGTTTATCGGCGACAGCGGATTTAAATATTGAAAAAAGGAAACGGTTCCACTTTACAGATAATTACTCATATGCTATAGTCTTTTTGAGAAATTCGGGATATATTATATCTCAGGAAAACAATATATGTCATTTTGCATCTTGGAAAGTGATAAAAAGACTTTTGAATATTTTAAAAAATATGTAGAATTTCTGGAAACCGAAGAAAACACCTGTCACATACTGGACAACCGCATACAGGCTGATGAAATACGGGATCATTTGAAGCGGCACGGCATGGACGAAAACCACAAGGAAGAAATAGACCGGTGGATTGACGAGAATGCCAGGCCTTTCAGGGAATATCTTAATACCATCAAACTGGTCTACGTGGTCTGGAAATGCATGGGAAATGTCTGGCATAGCATACAGTGGAACGATTTTAACCGGATTCAGGAAAATCTCAACAAAATTAAAGACAAATGCCTGGACACAATATTTTAGGCGATTGAGCCGCAGCCGCCGGAATTCAAGCGTCAAAAGTCATGCAGTTGATATAATCCTCCATAAATTCGGCGGATGATGAAAGTTCCACGTACTTGACCCTGTCCGCTATGTCGGCGGTGTACACGAGATTTTTTCTCGAAAGAAGGGCCAGGACCGAT
>SPDA01000433.1 GCA_004525155.1 Spirochaetales bacterium | reverse complement strand
TGGCCCGTGCGGAACGAAACGATATATCCCTGGCCGTGCTGTTTCTCGACCTGGATGGATTTAAATTGATCAACGACAATTACGGCCATGTCCGGGGAGACAAAATTCTCTCTGGTGTTGGCGAGAGGCTTGCGGGCATAATGCGCAAGGGTGATACCGTCGCCCGCTTCGGGGGGGATGAGTTTGTCGTTCTGGTGCCGGAAGTGAAGACAGAGGAAGGGCTGAAAAATATAGCCGGAAAAATCGTGAAAGCTGTCAAGAAACCATTTACGATTCAGAAAGAACAGGTATGCTTTACCGTGAGCGTCGGGATAGCCGTGTTTCCCAGGGACGGTGTAACCTCAGAAGACCTCTTGAAGCACGCCGATTCGGCGCTTTACAAGGTAAAGACCGGCGGCAGGAATAACTACAAATTTTTTTCCGCATCCGCTGATTAGGAGATGACACATGAAACGCCTCTTTTTGGTTTTGCTTCTTTCCGTCACCGGTCTCGCCGTATTCGCCCAGGACAATCCTATCAGGTTCCTGGACGGTTTCGGGATGTGGCTGGATGAGGGGTACTCCGCGTTGGTAACTGATGAGGGGGTGGTGGAAATAAGCACTCCCCGGGGGGAAAGCATTTACGGTTTACCCTTCTACGATGATGCCAAACAGCAGGACGATCAATCCTATATCCTGCCGCTTATTTATCACGTCGGCGCCGAGCTCTATTCCGAAGAAGGTTTAACCGGAGAAGTGACGGAGGTCGAGTACGATACGCTGGGGGACGGGACTGATTGTTACTGGGTTACCGTGGAAAATGGTGAATTTTCCTACCTTATTCTCGCCGTGGACCTGTTCCCCTCTCCCGGGATTGCAACGGGAATATTTTTCTGTTTCCCCCCGTTTTTCGGCCTCGACTATAGCGAGCAGCTCGATATATTAACGGAGTTCTACCGTGCCTTGTCCTTCGAGTTCTACGACGCAGCCGGCTGAACCGCTCGAGGCTACCTGATTATCTGCCGGCGGCTATCAGGTTCAGGGCGCTTCCCGCCTTGAACCATTCAATCTGGCCCTCGCTGTAGGTGTGCCTGAGGGTAATGGTTTCCGCGCTTCCGTCCTTATGCTGCAGGGTCATGGTCATGTCCATGCCCGGCTTGAGCTTTTCCGCAATCCCCGTAAAGGAGACTCTGTCATATTCCTTAAACCTTTCATAGTCCGCAGGGTCTGCGAAGGTCAGCGCGAGGATTCCCTGCTTTTTCAGATTGGCCTCGTGTATCCGGGCAAAACTCTTTACTATAACGGCGATGCAGCCCAGGTGCCTCGGTTCCATGGCGGCGTGTTCCCTGCTGGAGCCTTCCCCGTAATTATCGTCTCCCACAATGACCCACTGCATGCTCCGGGCCTTGTATTCGCGGGCCACGTGGGGCACTTCCTGGTACTTGCCGTCCAGAAAGTTCAGGGCTTCGCCGGTGCGATCCGTGTAAGCGCTGACGGCGCCGGAAAGAAGATTGCCGCAGATGTTGTCCAGGTGACCCCGGTATTCGAGCCAGGGGCCGGCGGGCGAAATATGGTCCGTGGTGCACTTGCCCTTTGCCTTGAACAGGACCGGCAGGTCGAGAAGATCCCGGCCGCCCCAGGCGGGGAAGGGTTCGAGTTTCTGCAGTCTCCCGCTTTTCGGGTCTATGCTTACGGACACGGCGGAACCGTCTGAGGGAGGTTCCACGAGATCGATTTCCGGAGAGGCATATTGAACGGATATGTTATTCCGCGGAGGCGCCTGCGGCCTGATTTTCTCTCCTTTGCCGTTTTCCAGTGTATCCGTCAGGGGGTTGAAGGTGAGCCTGCCGGCGGCAGCCAGCACCGTGACAATTTCGGGACTGGTGACGAAGGCGTCCGTGGCCGGGTTGCCGTCGTTGCGCTTGGCAAAGTTTCTGTTGAACGAATTGACAATGGTGTTTTTTGTTCCTGACGGCATATCCGGCCGCTTCCATTGCCCGATGCAGGGTCCGCACGCATTGGCGAGGATGACGGCGCCGAAATTTTTAAGGGTTGCAAGGATTCCGTCCCGTTCCGCGGTGGCCCGCACCATGTCGGAGCCGGGGGTTATAAATAAATCAGTCCTCGCCTTTATCCCTTTACCGAGGAGGTCCTTTGCGATAAAAGCCGCGGCTGCAAGGTCATGGTAACTCGCGTTGTTGCAGCTCCCCAGGCAGCAGGCGGATATGGCATCCGTGTAATTGTTCTTTTTTACCCCGTCCTTGATTGTATTGACCGTCCACACGCGGTCCGGGGTCATGGGCCCGTTCAGATGCGGGACAAGGGAGGAGAGATCGATTTCCACCACCCGGTCGAAATACTTTTCCGGCGTTTCGTATACTTCGCTGTCCGCGCGGAACAGCTGCATATTCAGTTTGACTTCATCCGCGAGATCCTGCCGGCCGGTGGAGGAAAGGTACTCGGGATGGCTGCTGTCAGCGGGGAACAGGGAGGTAGTGGCCCCGTGTTCGGCGCCCATATCGGTAATGACGGCCTTTTCGGTGGCGCTTAATTGCCCGCAGCCGGGACCGAAATATTCCACGATGTGGCCCGTTCCGCCCCGGACGGTGAGGATACCGAGCAGGCTGCAGATGACATCCTTGGCGGAAGCCCAGCCGGACAGGCTGCCCGTGAGCCTTACGCCGATGAATCCCGGCCACTGCAGTTCCCAGGGAATGCCTGCCATGACATCCACGGCATCCGCCCCGCCCACGCCTATGGCCGCCATGCCCATGCCGCCCGCGGTGGGCGTGTGGGAATCCGTTCCGATCATCATGCCCCCGGGAAAGGAGTAGTTTTCCAGCACAACCTGGTGGATGATGCCGGACCCGGGCTGCCAGTAACCCATACCGTACCGGGCGCATACGGATTTGAGAAATTCGTAGACTTCCGCGTTTTCCGCAAGTGCCCGGGAGAGATCTTCACCCGCGCCGGAAAGGGCCTCGATGAGATGATCGCAGTGTACCGTGGTGGGGACCGCGGTCCTGTTTTTGCCCGCGTTCATGAACTGGAGGAGGGCCATCTGCGCCGTTGCATCCTGCATGGCGACCCGGTCCGGAAAAAAATCGGCATAATCCTTGCCGCGGATAAAAGGCTTTGCAGGCAGGCT
>SPDA01000259.1 GCA_004525155.1 Spirochaetales bacterium | reverse complement strand
CCCCAAGCACAGCCCCGGGACCTGAAGAATCCCGCCCCGTCGAATCCGCGCCTGTTTCTTCCGTTTTTGCGGCGTCTGCCGCCGAAGCGGAAACACCCCCGTCAGCGGAACTATGGACAAGCAAGGTCCTCATTTACGAAAAACGCGGCTACGAAACCGCCTGGTATACCGACTATGCCGCTTCCTACTACACCCGGGCCGTGGAAAACCTGGCGGGCAGAATTGACGAAGGCATAGGCGTCTATGTCATGATAATTCCCTCGGCCATCGAATTTTTACAGAATGAAAAGTACCGCAGCCTCTCCTATCCCCAGGCAAAGGGGATACGGGACATCTATGCAAAATTTTCCAGCCGTGTAACCGCCCTCGACGTTCTGCCGGAACTGGGCAGGCACGGCGGGGAATACCTGTACCATAAAACGGACCACCACTGGACAGGGCTCGGCGCCTGGTACGCCTACGCTGCAGCGGCCCGCGCAGTCGGAATTACACCTTTTCCTTATGAGGCCTATCCCAAGGAATCGATCCCCGGTTTCCTTGGCACCATGTACAATAGGACCAGGTCCGCGGAACTGTTTTCGAATCCCGACACCGTGGAACTCGTGTATCCTTTCGCGAACCACGTGTTCACCATGAGGGCCGGGCCGCTCCCCGTGGAGGGAAAGGCCGTTGACAAGTCTTACATCCAGGGATTCAACACCTACCTCGCCTACATAAACGGCGATTATCCCCACGCGGACATCCGGGGCCCGGTTAAAAACGGCCGCAGGATTCTGGTGCTGAAGGACTCCTATGCCAACGCCTTCATTCCCTACCTCATCCCTCATTTCGAGGAAGTGCACATCATCGATCCGCGGTACTGGTCGGGCTCAGTTCCCGCCTACGTCCGCGAAAACGACGTTACGGATGTGCTGATATTCAATTATTACCTCGTGGTGAGCGTGTATGTCGGGTTCGCGGACAATATATTCAGGGTGACGGGAAATTGAAAGGCCTAGAACAGGGTATAGACGGCGTCGTTGCACATCTTTAAGAAGGCAGTGTCATCGAGGGCCTCAGCTATGCTTGACCCGATAATTTCCCCCGTCTGAACGGTAATAAGCTTAATGTTGAGGTAGTATTTTTTTCCGACGAAATTCAGGCTGCCGATGACAATGATGTCCGCGCCGGCCAGCTTGCCGATTTCCACCGCCGTTGCTTCGTCCGTATAAGCCCCGGTCTGGAAACGGTACTCCTCGACTATTTTCTCGATATTCCTGCGGTCCACAACCCGGACCTTGCCTACATTGACGAAGGCGTTTTCGATGAACACCACGAGACCTAGGGCCGTGTCCTCGTCGATAGTCTGCAGTCTCGCGTTCAGTCCGACAACCGCGAGCTTCCGGTCCTGTATCTGCCCGAGCTTCATGTAGTACTCGGACTGGTAGGCGGGCTTTTCCGTGAGCAGTCCGGTTTTTTCCGCAGCCCCGGGTGCCGCCTCCGTACCGGCCTGCGCCGCGACCCGGGTTTCTTTCGTCCGCCACCGGGCAAGCTCGATCAGTTCATTCATGGTCGGATAAGCGCCGCCGGAAGTGACGCCAGCCGGAATCCCCAACTCTTCGGCGATAATGAACCCGTCCCCGTTTTTGTCGAGCTTACCGTCGAAATCCGAACCGGGCCGTACGGGGTGCGGGAAGATGAAAAATGTTCTGGCCTGCTCAAGCTCACCGCCGGTAATACCACCGTCACGATTACTGTCAAAGAGGTTCCTGACTTTTTCGGGAACAGAGCCCCTCTCCGCCTGCCCGGCGAAAAGTGAAGCCATGAAATCGATTTCGCCCTGCTCGACGCTGCCGTTGCCGTTGCCGTCCATTACAACGTCCGCGGCGGTTACCGCGGCAAAGGGCGGAACTGCAGTGTCGCTCCTGTACTTTTTCCCCGCAGCAGATGCCTGCCGGACCCGGTTTATTTCATAGCCGTCAACGAACCCGTTTTTATTGGTGTCTATTTTCCAGTCGAGGTAGGTTACAGCGTGATGCTCCCCTCCCATGGTCTGTATTAAAAAGTCCGACTCGTTTTTCTCCAGTGTCCCGCTGTTATTCACATCCGCCAGCCCGTCCATGTACAGGGTAACAGGCCTGGGTACCGGCAAAATTGTTTCGTCCGCAAAACCGAAGCCCCCGATCTCGTGCATCCTCCGCATGAACTCCTCGATTATCTCCACACCCGATACTTGTCCGTTGCCGTCATTGTCCATTCTCCTGTCGAGGGGTGTTTGTGCATTATGAGGCTCACGGAGAGCAGGATTGCCGAAGAGGAATTCGATTATCTGATCAACCTCTCCTTCCGAGGCCTGCCCGTCCCCGTCCAGATCAATGGATTCGGCGGCCCATTCGGTGTGGTATTTCAGAATCTGCAGGAAGCCCCGGCGAAAGAGTATTTCACGGATACGGTCTACCTCAACTGCATCGATACTGCCGTCCCTGTTTGTGTCAAAAAAACTGTCCGTCGGGGTTACCGCCCTGTGAGGGCCGTCGGAAAGTGAAACAAGGGCGTCAGCAAGGCGGTGATTTTCCTCCGGCTCGAGAAATCCGTCCCTGTTGTTGTCCGCCCAGGCCTGGAATCCGCTGATCACCCAGGGCCCCGGAGTCTGCAAAATCATCTCCTGTCTTTGGATTTTCCATACTTCATCCCGCTTTAACAGAACAAACCATTCCATCATTCGCGCTTCCTGGTACCTGATCCTGAAGTTTTTTTGTTCCGGCCGGGGCTCCTCCACCAGTTCCGGCCTGGGCAGGGTTGTGGATTCATTGAAATCTATCTGCCTGAAGATCTCCATCTGATGACTGCGGATCGCGGCCTTGCTGACAAAATAATCCGAAGAACCGTCACCGTTTATTATGTCCAGGCGCGCGTCGGGCCAGTACTGGTCCATAAAGAGATCGATGTTTTCGGTTTTTATTGCCTGCTGCCAGATGGCGAGGGTCCGTGCGGCCCCGTCCTCTGTTTGCCTTCCGTCAGCTTCTTTTGCGGGAGGCGGCTGTTCTGTGTCCGTAATTTCAGGTGCGGTTGAGCAGGAGAAAAGCAGGAAGATTGAAAAAACCGCCGCACCGGGAGCGATTGGTCTTTTCATACATTTAGTATAGAGCAATTATACCGGCAGCACAAGTAAAAATTGTTAATCAGCCATAATTATCGATACATTCAGGCGCGATTTTCCTGAAGCACCGCAGCCGTCTCGAGATCGCGGAACAGGACCCGCAGATCGCTGCGCAGGGCATAGGGCAGCCGGAACCGCCTCAGTTCCTGCCACAGTTTTCCGGCGGCCTCGTCATCGATCCAGCGGAAGCGGCGGTCAAACACCGTTTTTGCCTGGTGATACCTCCGCATCCCCGCCAGGGCGGCGGAATAACAGAGGCAGCTCTTGGCGTGACCGGGCTTGAGCCTGTGGCAGACGCCCAGATACCCGGCTGCGGCGGCAAAATCGTGACAGTAGAGCGAATGTCTTCCGGCGCGGTAATTGAGTTCGAAATTGTCGGGGTGGTTCATCAGCGCCTGCAGCACCAGGGGAAAACCCGCCTCGTAGTCCTGCCTGGTGTGCGGCGTGTAAGGGGACTTTTTCTTCATTTCCGCGAAAATAACAAGCGCCGCAATGAGTCCGGCAATATTGACAGCAACAGCAAAACCGTTTCTGCCGAGATCCAGGAAAAAATTGTACAGACCGTGCAGGAGGGCCGCCGGCAGCATCCCCATCATCATGGGGAAGGCATACCCTTTCCGCTGTCCCCTCCTGGTGGTGACCACGACCAGGGAATAAACGGAGGACCACAGAAAAGAATACACCATGTGGCCGGAGGTACACATGAGGGAGCGGTACAGGGTCGTACCCGCGCCGTAATTCAGGCCATAGAGGAAGTTCTCCACTGTGGCGAAACCCAGGGCGATGGTGCAGGCCTGAAGGACACCGTCCTTCGGTTCAATTATCGAGTTCAACCGCCGGGTCATCAGAAAAAAGATGAAAAACTTGGACAGCTCCTCCACCGCACCGGCCGTGAAAAATTCGTCCAAGAAAAAATCGAGAGTACTGCTCCCCGTAAAAAGCAGCGTCACAGCCCGGGAAACACCGAAGGACAGCACCAGGGCAAGAGGCACCGACAGCATGCCGGAAAAGAAGAAACGCGGAAGCCGCTGTTTCGGCCCCTTGGCCCCGCCCGCCTTGTCCCGCCGGGATACGAACACAAGCCACAGCAGAGCCGCCAGACCGTTCAGCAGTATCTGCCCGATTATCCTTCCTGTCATTTGCCCGCGCCTCCCGGTAACAGTCATGCAGGAATCATGCCAGGCCAAGCATATCTCTAAAACAGGAAAAAATACAGCAGGGAGGCGGGGCGACGCCGCAACCGCAGTTACGGACAGGGTAACGGCAGTTACGGGCAGCAGTTTCTACATCTCCCTTTGCGTATTACAATGCGGGAGAGGGCAGTATTTTATTGAGCAGGGAAAGACCTCATGGAAACATGTGCTAAAGCGCTCTTTACATGAAGTGCCGGAAACAACGGCTGCCCGCCGGAAGAGAATCGGCT
>SPDA01000461.1 GCA_004525155.1 Spirochaetales bacterium | reverse complement strand
GGGAAAGAATCAACCAGCTGAATTTTCCCGTAAATTGAAGAAACATCTACCGAAGCCATTAGATACCTCCTTACTGTCTGACTATCTGTTTTTTGTCGCGGCCATGGTTCTTGCCGCGTCAATAACGATGGCGATAATGAGGACTGCTCCCTTCACTACCTCTCTCCAATAATAGGATATATCCGTAACGGTTTCAAGGTGCACCATGCCGTTCCTTATAACACCCAGGATGAGTACAGCGATAATGACGCCGAGAAGGTTCCCTTTTCCGCCGCTCAAACTGACGCCACCGAGCACCACAGCTGTAATCACCTCTAACTCGGCGCCCGTGCCGGCATCGTCCCGTCCCAGGCCGAGCTGGGCAAGAAGTATAACACCCGCCATAGAGGCGGTTATGCCCGATATCATGTACGTCATAAATTTGACTCTGCGGATGTTCACTCCCGCAAGCTGCGCAGCGTATTCGTTGCTGCCTGTAGCGTAAATGCGCCTGCCGAAGCGTGTATACTTAAGCGCCATGGAAATAAGCACGTACAGCACAACCAGGTAGATCAGTGTAACCGGTATGACCTGTGGGCTGTCCGGAAACCACTTGCGTGCTATGAGCAGAAAATTCTGATCGTAAATTCGGCCGGTTTTTAGTATTTTGATTTCCAGCGAGAACCAGGAAGCCAGGCCGCGGGCAAAGGCCATCATGCCGAGAGTGGTAATGACAGGGTTTATACCGAGCCTTGTAATTATTAAACCGTTGACGGCCCCGAGCGACGCCCCTGTCGCCAGAGAAGCTATCACCACCAGCCAGGCGGGAAACCTCATGCCGTGGAAAAGTACCGCGGCCACAATGGTAAAACCGAGAATAGAACCGACTGAAAGATCCAGGCCGCCTATAAGCAGTACGAAGGTCATGCCGATGGCCATGATAGCCATGACCGGTATGTTGCTGATAATCGCCTTGAAATTGGTGAAGGAGAAAAAATACGGAGTGGAGACGCTGAACACGACCACCAGTATAGTTAGAAGCATGATGAGAGCGGGCACCATGCTCTTGCCGTAGACGAAGAGTTCCAAGAACTTCTCCCCGAAGGGGCTTTTTTTATTTTCTTTTTCAGCTGACGCTTGTTGACCCATAGTGTGTTCCCCCTAAAACCGCTTTTTCCCCCGGGCTTCGTACAAGGCGACGATGCCTACCAGGAGAATACCCTGAAACACACGTATGGGCATCCATTTTATCCCTATCAATGTGAAGCCGTTGTACAGCACCGCCAGGATGAGCACTCCCGCCAGGGTGCCGACGATGGAGCCCTTACCTCCGGCCAGGGCAGTACCGCCCAGCAGTACCGCGGAAATGATGTCGAGCTCCGTGCCGGCCCCATGCTGGGGCATGCCTGCCGCCGTCATGCCGGTAAGGATGAGCCCCGAAAAGGAGGCGGAAATGCCTGTCAAAAAGTACAGTATTGTTTTTATCCGCCTGGAATTGATGCCCGAAACCCTGGCTGCTTCCGGATTGGCCCCGATGTAGTACACTTTCCTGCCGAATTTCGAACGGGACAGGATAATCGCAAGCACCATATAAACAAGGATAAAGAACAGAAGGGGCATGGGAATCCTTGCCACCGTGCCCCTTCCCAGAAAACCGGTCACGTTCTCCATAACCAGGATGGACCTGCCCTTGGAAAGCACGTAAGCCCCGCCCCTGGCCATTGTCATCACACCTAAGGTGGTGATGACAGGATTGAGGTTGAGCCTCGTTATGAGAAAACCGTTGAAAAAGCCGATGAACACCCCGACCAGGAGACCGATAAATACCACAAGGATCATGTTCGGCGGATTAGGCAGATTATACATTGCCGCCACCATACAGGAGGTAAGAGCGATATTGCCGCCGACGGACATGTCGAGACCGCCGGTTATCATGACTAAAGTGAGAGCCGCGGCAATGATGCCCGTAAAAGCCAGATTGTTCAGTATGGCCACGATGTTGTAATAGGAATAAAAGTCCCTGCTCAAGGCTGAAAATACGCCCACCATGACCGCGAGAATGACGAACAGGATGAGGTTACTGGGTATTTTTTTACAGTTGAGCTTCTTGCTCTGCAAACTTGCGTCCAGACCGGACATGTAGGACCCCTTTATGCGGTCGCCGCCGGAAAAGGTGTTAACCTCCGTACAAGCCCCCACAGTATCCTGTCACTTTACGGGGGCGGGGGTACTGATTTTTTCAAGAGGGAAAGTCTACTGACAGTTCCCTAAAAAACGCATCTGATTTACAGAAATATTACTGTTTCTTTAAAGCGCCGCTTCTTACTACGTCTATCATTACGGCAATAAGCAATACGGAACCGCTTACAACCATCTGGAAATATGCATTGACACTCAGCAAGGTCAACCCGTTATTTATTGTCTGCAGTATCAAAATACCGAGAATGATACCGGCTATCTTGCCCTTACCCCCTGTAAGGCTGATGCCGCCTAAGATTACCGCCGAGATAGTGCTCATTTCCGTTCCCGCGCCCGACTGAGGCAGTGCGGCGCCGACCTGACCGGCAAGCAGAAAGCCGGCGATACCGGCTGTCACGCCGCTTATTACAAAGGAAATAAACTTGATTCTATTTATATTGATCCCGGAAAGGTAACTGGCGTGTTCGTTGCCGCCTACCATATATACCTTTCTGCCGAAGGAGGTAAAATTCAATACATAATAAATGATGGCCAAAATAACAACCGCGATAATCGTGACATAGGGTATGACATCGAACAATCTTCCTCTTCCCAGCATGAGAATAATCGGATCCTTGACCATGACCGTGGCATCCTTGATGAGCCAGGCAGTGCCTCTGAATATCTGCATAGTTCCCAAGGTTGCGATGATTGCCGCAATTTTAAACACGGAAACCAACGTGGCGTTCATAGCCCCCATCGCTAGTCCCAACCCGATTACCATGAAGATTACGAGCCACCAGGGAGCTCCCACTTC
>SPDA01000508.1 GCA_004525155.1 Spirochaetales bacterium | reverse complement strand
GTATGGTCAATCGGCGGTAGAGGGCGGCGATGATCATGGCCCCGATTGCGCCAAATCCGGCAGCTTCCGTCGGCGTGAAGATACCGCCGTAGATCCCCCCAAGGACCAGAATGATAAGTCCTATCGGAGGGATGACCACAGGGGTGGCCTTGAGCTTTTCCCGAAAGGTGAGCATTTCTTCTTCCGGCAGCGGAGGACCGTATTCCGGATTCAGGGTACACCGCACCCAGATATATATGCTGTAGACGAGAGCACATATCAGTCCGGGTAGAAGCCCCCCCATGAAGAGTTTTCCGACCGAAAGGGATGCGTAGCCACCAACGATAATCATAAGGTTGCTGGGAGGAATAAGTGGTCCGAGTGCTCCGCCGGCGGTTATACACCCGACCACGATATTTTTGTTGTATTTTTTTTTCATCATTTCGGGAAGGGCGATAAGTCCCATGGTGACCGTTGCGGTTGCGCCGATTCCGCTCATTGCCGCCAGGAGAGCGCTTATGATCGTTGTTGCGATGGCCAGTCCCCCCTTGAGGCGGCCAGTCCACATGCGCATCGTATTGTAAAGAGCGGTGGCAATACCTGAAAACTGCAGTATGGAGGCCATCAGCACAAAGAGTGGAATAGCGATAAATACCTCTGTCCGCGCCTGCTTGAATGAGGCGGATACAACCATAAAAAGGGCCGTTGGTCCGAGGTATACCAGGAGCAGGGCCGAGGAGAGCCCGATCAGGGCGAAGGCTACAGGTATCCCGGTCATGAGCAGTATTAACAGCGATCCGACGATGATTGATGCGGTAATCATAATTTGCTCCCCCCCTGTTTTTTTGCGAAAAGGATATAAAGATTTTTTATAAAATCAGATATCCCTTGTAACAGAAGCAATAAAGCTCCGATGGGAACGAGCAGTTTCATCCAGTAATAGGGTGGGGCCCATATTGTCGGCATGGCCTCCTTTACCTTCCAGGACATCTTGAACATCTCCCAGCCGCCTATCATAAGCACCCCCATGCCGAAAAAGAAAAAGAGGGATGTGATGAGATTCAGTATGGCCAGCTTGCGCTCCTCCATATTGATGGTAAAGACATCAACCGTGACATGAGACTTTTCCAGCAGGGCATACCCGCCCCCGAGGAATGTTATGGCAGCAAATATTTGAATGTTTACGTCCCAGGCCCATATTGTCGGACGCTTTACGACATAGCGCATAAAGACCTCTAAGGCGGTTACGCACATCAGAGGAAGCATCAGCCAGCAAAATATCTTCCCGATCCATTTATTCATGTTATCGACTATACGGATATACCATTGCATGACTTTCTCCATTTCCTTTTTCGATTCCCATGTTCTTCCGCGTAATCTGGATGGGGGCATGGTGCCCCCATCCAGATTATTGCTGTGTAAGCCTTCGCATGCAAGGCTATACAATTTAGTCCATGGGCCTTCCGACATCACGCATCTGCTGCTTGAGGATGTCTATACCCTTTTTCATCCTGGGACTCTTGGCAGCCAGTTCATCCCAAAGCGGCGCTACCAGCTTCCGCGCCTTTGCCTGCTCTTCTTCGAGCAGCCAGGTTTTTTTGAACGAACCCATATTAACGGATTTATTCATGGATTCCTTCGTTTGGGTGATGTATCGGTTTCCGGAATCTTCGAGAATAAAGCGCGTGCCGATTTCCACAATGGCCTTCAGATCCGGAGGCAGCTTATCAAGCGACTTCTTGTTGATCAGCAATGACAGAGCGATCTGCGCTGCTGTCGGGAATGTGTAGTAGTCGACCACTTCATGGAATTTCACATCCTGAAGACCGGAACCGTCATAGATGGCACCGTCTATGGTGCCCAGTTTCATGGCCATATACAGCTCTCCTCCGGGGATCACGACAGCGGACCCACCGAGGGCCTGTACGTACTTTCCGTATATGCCGAGGGCGCGGATCTTCTTCCCCTTCAGGTCGGACAGCTTGGTTACGGGGAAGTTGGTGTTGAAGTGATAATAGCATCCGGCAGCGGCAGGGTACTGAACGATATTATGTTCGGCATAGGCTTCACGGATGACCTCACCAAGCCCTCTGTTCCAGTAAGCGTCCCAGTACTCGTCCCAGGTCTGGTGCCCCATCGGCAGACCGATCTCCAGGTCTGTCTCCGGGATAAGGCCGGTATAAAAACCGCCATAGCTTACAGCACAGTCAAACACGCCCTTCTCCAGGTACGTCACGATATCCCCAACCGCGCACATGGCACCCGGAGGAAGAATCTCTATCTTCAGACGTCCGTTTGTCATCTGTTCAATATACTTTTTCCATTCAACACCGTGCATCATCACTGTTGTTCCCAGCGGATAAGATGCCTGCATTTTCCACGTTATAACCTTCTTGTCCGCTGCCATTACATTGGAAGATAGGGTCAGCGCTATTGCAATAGCGAGCAAAATAACCAAAAACTTTTTCATGTTTCTCGTCCTCCTTTTGTTGTTGATAAAAAAGTTGATAACAAAACAAATTGACAATCTCTTTCTTCGTATCCGATTTTATTTCATAGATCACCTCCCCATTTATAGTTTATGCAGATCCAATCAGTTACAAACCCATCCGACTCCCGTTATCCGTTCCGACCGCTTTTATGTAGGAATCAATTGCCCGGTAGGAACTGCGGACAAATGGCCCGGACGCGACATCTCTGAACCCCATTTCCAAGCCTATTCTCTTATACTCGTCAAATATCTCCGGTCTTACATACTCTGCAACAGGATGAT
>SPDA01000363.1 GCA_004525155.1 Spirochaetales bacterium | reverse complement strand
GCGGAGGGCATACCTCATCTGGTGTGCGAACCCCCGGGACCGGAATCGAAACGCATGCACGCAAACACGTCAAAGTACTTTCACGGCCTTTCGGGACAGGTAAAGCTTTTCCCCGTCTGTTTTTCGGAAGGCTACGGCATAACCCTTACCGATGTGGACGGAAACAAGTACCTGGACTTTTCATCGGGGATTTATGTTACTTCACTGGGGCACTGCCATCCGAAAATTTCGGAAGCCGTGGCACACTGGGCCAAGAGGCTCATGAACGCCCACGACTTCACCACGCCCATAAAAGAGAAACTCTGCGAAAAACTGGCATCCGTGCTTCCCGGCAAACTTTCGGCCATGCAGTTCTACTCCGACGGCACCTCGGCTGTGGAGTCCGCCATCCGGGCGGCGCGAGCCATCACCGGCAAACACGAATTCATCTCCTGCTTCAGGGATTTCCACGGGAAGTCTTTGGCCGCAGTCAGCTGCGCCCAGATGTACCGAGGGGATGTCCATAGTTACGGTCCCACACGGGCGCCGGGCTTTTACATGGTACCCAGGCCGAACCCGTACCGGCCCCACTTCAAAAAAACGGATGGTTCCATCGACACGGACGGATATATCGATTTTTACCGGGAATTCCTGATGGAAGGCACCGTGGGCAATGTGGCAGCCTTCGTGCTCGAACCGATACAGGGCTGGGGCGGATCCATCGTTCCCCCGGATGACTTTTTCCCGAAATTGAAAAAACTCTGTGAGGAAAAGGGTATACTTCTATACGCGGACGAGGTTCTTACCGGTATGGGGAGGACAGGGGAGTGGCTCGCCATGGACCACTGGAAGGTGGTGCCGGACATTGTCACTTTCGGTAAGTCCTTCGGCAACGGCTTCCCAGTGACTGCCATGGTAGTGAGCGGGGAGAACGCCGGTGCGCTGGACAAGATTTCCGCATCCTCGAGTTACGGAGGCAACCCCATGGCCTGTGCAGCGGCGCTCGCTTCCATCGAGGTGATTGAAGAGGAGGACATTCTTCAGAATGTTCGTACTGTAGGGGAATTCTTCGTCAAACGGATGAATAAAATGAAGGAGGAGCATCCCATCATTGGCGATGTGAAGGCAAAAGGATTTCCTTTAGGGCTCGAGCTCGTGAAAGATAAAAAGACGAAAGAACCTTTCGAGGAGGCGGGCAAACTCGTATATCAGAAAGCCTTCCGAAAAGGTCTCGCCTGGATTCCTGCCGGCCATATTCTCCGCATGTCGCCGCCCCTCATAATGGACGAAAAGTACGCCGCTAGGGGTCTCGATATGATAGAAGATGCCATAGGGGAAGTGGAAAAAGAATTCGGCTACGCATAGGACGGTAAACTGATGGATACGGTAAAATTCGGCATAATAGGCTGCGGCCTCATGGGCAGGGAGTTCGCCAGCGCAGCCGCGCGCTGGAAGCATCTTCCGGACATGGACGTAAGGCCGGAAATAGTTTCTATCTGTGATGTGAATATGAACGCGCAGATGAAGAGCTGGTATACGGAGCTGCTGCCCTCGGTGAAACAGGCGGTGACGGACTATAAGGAACTACTCGCAAACAAGGAAGTGCAGGCGGTATACTGCGCCGTTCCCCATAACCTGCACGAGGAATTCTATACAGCCGTCATAAACGCGGGGAAACACCTCATGGGGGAAAAGCCCTTCGGCGTGGACAAAAAGGCGAACGATTCCATTACGGCCGCAATAAAAAATCATCCCGAATGCGTGGTGCGCTGCTCTTCGGAATTTCCTTTTGCCCCTGCCATGCAGCGGCTCTGCAGCATGATAGAGCAGGATAAGTTCGGCACTATTCTCGAGGTGGACGCGGGATTCGTTCACTCAAGCGATCTGGATACGAGCAAGCCCATCAACTGGAAGCGCATCGCGAAGTTTAACGGCGAATACGGCGTCATGGGGGACCTGGGCATGCATCCCTGCCATGTGCCCTTCAAGGCCGGCTGGAAGCCGAAAAATGTGCGCGCCATCCTCTCGAAGGTGGTACCGAAACGGCCCGACGGCAAGGGAGGCATGGCTGACTGCGACACCTGGGATAACGCCACCCTCTTCTGCGAAACCCCGGACCCGAAAACCGGCATGTGTTTTCCCATGACCATCAAGACCCAGCGTATTGCCCCGGGGGAGAAGAACACCTGGTACATAACGATTTTGGGAATGAAGGCATCCGTAAGGTTCAACACGAAGAACATCAATCACATCGAAATTATGGAGTACGTTCCGGGCGGCGACCAGGCCTGGCAGCATATAGACATGGGGCATGAAACGGCCTTCAAATCAGTTACCGGGGGTATTTTCGAATTCGGTTTTTCTGACGCCATACTGCAGATGTGGGCCGCCTTCCTGTACGAGATTAAACACGGCAGACCTGAAAAACATTTTACCGGCTGTGTGACGCCGGAAGAGGCGGCTTTAAGCCACCGGCTGTTCACCGCGGCCCTGGAATCGCAGAAAACAGGGAAAACGGTGACTGTGTAAGGACGGAAAAGTGAAAAATTTACGCTTCGGTATTATCGGTCTCGGCATGATGGGCAGGGAATTCGCCAGCGCCGCGGCCCGATGGCATCATCTTACGGCGGAGGAAACAGCGCCGGAGATAACGGCAATCTGTTCACGGACGCTTGACGCGGGGACGGTAGAGTGGTTCAGGCGGATCGCACCGGGAATCAGGCTTGTGACCGCGGATTATACGGAGGTGCTTGCGAGTCCGGATGTGGACGCGGTGTACATCGCAGTGCCCAACCACCTGCATGAAGAAATGTATACCGCAGCAATTGCGGCCGGCAAACATCTCATGGGAGAAAAGCCCTTCGGCATCGGCCTCAAGGCGAATACCGCCATTCTCGATGCCTGCAGGGAAAACCCGGAGGTTTTTGTCCGCTGCGCCTCCCAGTATTATTTCTCACCGGCGGCGCAGCAGCTCTGCGCCATGTTCGGGACCGGGTCCTTCGGGAGAATTCTCGAGATGGACTTAGGCTTCAAACATTCGAGCGATCTGAATCCCGATAAACCGATCAACTGGAAGCGCATGAACCTGTACAACGGCGAATACGGCGTCATGGGGGACCTCGGCATGCATGTCTGTGCCGTACCCTTCCGCGCCGGGATTGTGGCTCTCGATGTACGGGCGGTGCTCACCAAGGTGTTTGAGGAAAGACCGGACGGCGCCGGAGGCCGGGCGGCCTGCGACACCTGGGACAATGCCGTCCTGCTGTGCAGCGCAGCCCGGGCGGAGTCATCCGGCGGGATCTTTCCCATGACCATGAAGTTCCAGCGCATCGCCCCTGGAGAAAAGAATACCTGGTACATTTCCGTGTACGGCACAAGAGCTTCGGCACGCATTTCCACCAAAAATATCAACCGCATCGAAGTGCTGGAGTACGGAGGCGGCGACAGGCAGTCCTGGCAGGTCATCGATACGGGACATGAGACGGTTTTTCCGACGGTCACTGCGAAGATCTTCGAGTTCGGGGGGCCGGATCACATACTGCAGATGTGGGCGTCTTTTATTCATGAATTCGGGCACCGTAAAGTACCGGGAACTTTCGCGGGCTGCGTTACGCCGGAAGAAACTGCCTTGAGTCACCGT
>SPDA01000103.1 GCA_004525155.1 Spirochaetales bacterium | reverse complement strand
TTATTTAAAAATCACCAACAATCAGACCTTACCAGCTGCGCGAGGTATTTCACGGCTGCGGCACTTTTTCATTTTGTCGCATTAAGTATTAAAAAATTTATCTATGGCGAAAAAAGCAGCCCCTGAAGCACTCGCGAATACATCAAGTCCGCTTAGTATTATCTCACTGCCCTGATTGAGCGGGTAAATACAATGCTTTCGAATCGAGTTTTGAATTTCGTCCGTGAGTACCGTACCTGCCTTGACGGTTTCGCCATAGAGAACTACCCTGGTAATACCGAGGACATTTACCACGTTCGCAATAGTATCACCAATAGCCTTTGCTGCGTCACGAAGTACGAGAAGAGCCAACTTGTTTTCCTCGGCCGCATTTGAACAAATATCCTCGAAGGTGAAACTGCTACCGAAAGATTTTCGAAAAAATCCCAGATTATCCGCAAGATTCTCCTTTACCTTGTTTATTATGGCGCTCCTGCCGGCAAAAGTCTCTAAACAGCCGCGGTTTCCGCATTTACAAATATCACCGTCTTCCCGGTAAACGGTATGTCCCATTTCACCAAATATATCGGTAGTCCCCTTGATAAACGAACCATTCATAAAAACAGAGAGCCCTATACCGTCCCCTAGTTCTACGACGATAAAAGGATCGGGACCTTTACACGCTCCCCAAACATGCTCTGCTATTGCATAGGCATCCGTTCAACGCATTAACCAGGATTCCGAGGAACAGCACTCTTCCAGCCCGGCCTTGATATTGATATTTCCCCAATTCGGCATCCAGATAGATTTTACCTTTAAACCGGTTCCTATGTCGTGTGGAATAAAGTCACTGTAACCAACCCCCACCAGGGAACCTGTACGAAATTTACAGGAATTCAAAAAATCCTCGATAGATTGCCTGATAAACTGCACACGATCTTCACCTGAGGAAGACGGAAGTGGCATGACAGTTTTCTGCAGTCTTTCCAATCCTGCATCAAGAAGTACAAAACGGATTTCATCCAAAGTATGCTCTATACCCAGAGCGGTAAATGCAGCCGTATTGAGCATAAGACCGGCATTCCTCTGTTTTCCCGGTTCAGCTGTAATTATTTTATTGTCATCCAGTAACTTGTTACAAATTTCCCCAATCGTATTTTTTCTGCTGTTCAACAGGTCCGCAATTTCAGTCCGTGTAAGTCCGGGCGTTTTAAAAAGTCCCTGCAATATTTTTTCTTCATAATCGGTCTTCATGGCTAATCCTTCCGATACGCGTACGGTACTATACAGCATGATGGAGTCAGTTGAAAAAGCAGTACCATCTGATACACTTAACTATCTATTAAATATTATAATAGTATTTATTATTTTTCAATAACTTTTAAATTATCATTTTGTTACTTATTTACATTTCTATTTAGTAATATTCTCCATATTACTTATTCTTTGTTATTTACAAACAGGATGTGCCATGTTACAATCTGACCATGATTTGTCTGACCGGAGACATTCATCATGCCTCATTGAGAATAAACGACCAGGAATTTATTCCAGACGCACAGGATACAGAAGTCAAAATTTCAAGGCGCTACCTCGACCTATTGTCGAAATACGGGTTAAAGGTGACGTTCTATATAACCGGAAAAACCTTTTCAGAAGAATGGAACGATGTCAGACCAATCGCGGAATCACCGCTTGTTGAAATCGGAGGCCACACCTATAGCGGCTTACCTAGACCATTTCTCACGGATATTACTGCGCGATTGACCGGCAGGACTGCAGTATCGCATGCATCAGGCCATGGTTCCTATAACCGCCAGCTGAGGGACATACGCAGCATGATAGGGATTGTGAGAAAAAAGACCGGCTATACTCTGGTTTCATGGCGGAGCCACGGCCTTGTTACCGATAAAAACACCTATACCATTCTGCGGAACGAGGGCATCCGTTTTATTTCTGACGAATTATCCTGGAGCAAGCTTTCTCCCGAGCCCACAAAGGAAAGCCTCATATCACACCCTCTGAATGTGATAATGGATCATGATCATCTCTACCACGCCCATCGTACGGAAGAATACGTAGCCGGACAGCGGAAAAACTGGGCGTACAAGGATGATCCTACCTCGGAATCCTATTACATCGATAAATGGGCGGATATCGTGGAAAAACAGGTTGAGGAAATAGAGCGTAGAGGCGGCGTCGCTACCGTTCTCATGCACCCGTTATGCATGTACCTGGCTGACAATTTGAAAACTGCGGAACGCCTGTTCAAATTTTTTTCCCGCTTCCGGACAATATGGGCGAGGGAAACGGGAGCATTCACGATAAAGGAGGCGATGAATGAACCATGAGCGTCTTGTTTTTATAAATGGAGAAATGGTTCCCGAATCGCGGGCGACAGTGTCGCTTTTCGATATAGGCAGATTATACGGCGCCGCATTTTATGAATCGATACGCACATTCAGGCATACTTTGTTTCACCTTACGGAACACTATGCCCGCCTGAAGGCTTCCCTTCGTTACGCGGGGATTCTGGACATGCTTGATTTTAACAGAGTAGAAGAAGCGATCATTAAAACCCTGGAAGCCAATATTGATCTGACCCATGAGGACGACGATATGTGGATTTGCGTAGAAGTGACACCCGGTACCGGATTCCCTATGCCTCTAAAAAAGGGAAACAAATCCACGCCTACGGTATTCGCATACTCAAGTGAGCTGCCCCATGCAGACTATGTAAGATATTACGCGGAAGGAAAACCAGCCGTTACTTCTATCTTCCGGAACATCCCGTCCCAGAGTTTCGAACAGCGCTGCAAGAACAGGGCGAGGCTTCCCCATTATCTTTCCAAACTCTACTGTCAGGGCATCGATCCGGACGCATTCGCCCTCATGCTAGATACAAACGGATTCGTAACGGAAGGTACCGGGGCGAATATTTTCTTTGTTTCCAATGGAAAGCTTTTCACCCCCACGATGCGAAATATTCTCAACGGCATAAGCAGGCTGTACACTATAGAGCTCGCGAAAAATGCGGGCATCGAGGTCATCGAAAAAGATATAGGTCTGTATGAAGCATACAACGCCGAAGAAGCCTTCTGGACAACCACATCCTACTGCATCCTTCCCATACGTACCATCGACGGCCGCAGGATTGGCGGTGGCAAACCCGGAAAAACGACACTTTCCCTTCTTTCCGCCTGGAGTGAGTCGGTGGGCGTTGACATAGTCGGCCAGGCTAAACTTTTTTCGCGTGTATAAAGAATATTGTGTTCCAAACCAAAAACAGGAGAAACTATCATGACCAGCATTGATATTTTACAGATAGGACTAGGGCCTCTTGGCCGGAAAATGATAATCTTCATGGCCGAGAGACCAGCGTTCCGGCTCGTTTCTGCCGTGGACAACGATGCCGCTTTAGTTGGAAAGGACGCGGGAGAATTATGCGGTCTGCCGCGGACGGGTATCACCGTCACCCCCAATTTGAGAAAGGCCGCGGCAGATTCCAAACCCCATATCGCCGTCGTCACTACGGTTTCCGGAATAAAACGCATCACGCCCCTCATACTGGAAATACTTGGTCTCGGCATTCCGGTGGTGACCTCCTGCGAGGAACTGTCCTACCCGTGGATTACGGCGCCGGAAGAGGCCGCGGCACTGCATGCGTGCGCAGCGGCAAACAACGTCGCGGTGCTCGCGACCGGGGTTAATCCCGGCTTTCTCATGGATTTGCTGCCGGTAACGCTGACCGCCGTCTGCAAAAACGTCGACAAAGTCGTCGTGCGTCGGTTTCAAAACGCCGAATTCCGCCGGGTCCCTTTTCAGAAAAAAATTGGGGCAGGGCTCTCGCTCGAAGAATTCGAAAAGAAGCGCAAAGAGGGAACGCTGCGGCACGTAGGGCTTACCGAATCCATCCATATGATCGCCGCGCGATTCGGGTGGACACTCGAGAAAACCACCGAGGAATTGTCTCCGGTAACGGCAGCCGCTCGCATCGAAACGAAGGATCTCGTTATAGAACCCGGCAGTGCAGCAGGCGTGCGGCAGGTCGGCAGGGGCTTCGTCAATGGCAGAGAAAAAATCGTTCTCGAATTCCAGGCGGCTGTCGGGGAAAAGAAACCGGTAGACAGCGTCGAGATACAGGGCGAGCCATCCTTCGTTTCCTCAGTCCCGGGGGGAATCAACGGGGACATAGCCACCTGCGCTCTTACTCTTAATGCCGTACCGAGGGTACTGGAAGCTATACCGGGTCTTCATACCATGACTGACATCAGTCCTGTTTCCTTCTTCGAGACCGTCAAACGGTAGCATCATGAATATTTTAATTATATTGGAAGATGCGCTACGGCCGGATCATTTGGGGTGCTACGGCTACCGGAAACCGACCTCCCCCTGGATTGACCGGATAGCGGGCGAGGGTGTCATTTTCAGAAACTGCTTTTCAACCGCCTCCCATACCCTACCGCCCATCGTTTCGCTCATCATGAGCCAGTGGCCGTGCACCCACGGCGTTGTCGATCCCGCATCCTTCGAACAGTGGATACATTCACCTGCATGGGAAACAAAGGACACGCCTCTCAAAAAACTGCGAAAAAAAGGGTACGCCATCGACGGAGAACTAGTTGCGCGATGGAAACCTCTTGGTTTCGACAAGGACACGGATTCGACTGGAATACCGCACTACTTCGGGGCGAACCGTGATGGCAGGTGGTTTTTCATGGCGGAACCGTATCCCACCCATCTTCCTTATAATCCCCCGGATGAATATTACCGGCAGTTCCTCGATGAAAGGTATACGGCGTCAAAGGAAACCTTCGAACGTCTCAAGGTCGTCCGATCCTGTCTCATCGTGCACCCGACGGGCATGGTAAGTAAACTCGAAGCGGGAGAAAAAGATCCGCTTCCCGACGATCAGATCGATTCAGCGCATAAGCGGACAGCGGGTGCCGTGGACTTGAAACCGGAAGACAAGCCAGCGGTACTCGCCTGTTACGACGGGGAACTCAAGGTATTCGACAATCTCGCTGGAGAATGGTTTTCGGCGCTTGAAAAGTCCGGCGCCCTTGACGACACTCTCGTCATTATAACAAGCGACCATGGAGAAGAACTCATGGAACGAGGCCACGTGGGGCATTCCTCCTGCAATCTCATGGGTACCCTGTACGACGAGTCCATACGGGTACCTCTCATCATGCGTTACCCGAAGGTTCTGCCGAAAGGCAAAGTCCTGGACGATCTTATTTCCATGGTAGACGTGTTCCCCACCATTTTTGACCTGCTTGGGGAGCCCGCGCCGGATTCTATGGAAGGCGAATCCCTGCTGCCACTGTTGTCAGGCGGCGGAGGTTTCGCCCGAAATATCGTTTTCGCTGAAACTACCCCCGCCGGCTGGCAGGCGCTGGGTACCGACACACGTTGTATCTACTGCGCCCGGACATCCCATTGGAAACTCATTCTCAACACTGACAGGATACAGTCATTTAGAATATATGAATTGTACGACCTGCAGGCGGACCCTGGGGAGAGAAACAACATTTACCGGGGGAATCATCCGGCAGCGGTTAAGCTTGCCGCGGAACTCAACGGTTATCTTAAAAAAAAGGAACTTATCAGATGGGACGACTGACGCATAGAGAACGCGTAGAACGGACACTGAACTTTCTTCCCACCGATAGGCCCGCAAAGGACTTGGGATCTTCCCGCGTGACCGGCATGAACGCATGGACATATCGCAAACTCAGGAGAACCCTCGGTTTGCCCGAGCGCACGACCAGGGTGTACGACTTAAGCCAGTTCCTCGCGGAGATGGATTTAGAACTGCTCGACGCTTTAGGCTGCGATTTCATCATGCTGCCCCTCCAGATACTGCCTCTAGAGCTTAGGCGCGCAGGATGGAAACCTTTCAGGTTCTGGGACGACCTCGACTATGAGGTACCCGAACATTTTCATCCCAGAAAAACATCCGATGGCGCCCTCGAATGCGGCCACGGATATCCATGGAACAATGCCTGCAGGAAAATGGTACAGGGTTGTTATTATTTTGAACGAATTGAAATCCGAACAGGAGGTATCAAGCCAACCTCGGGGGGTATCAGTATTCCTCATCAGGAGGAAACCGACTGGTCCTTTGTCAAACCTTTTTCTGACGAGTTTCTCAGAGCGGAAGAATCTGCCGCAATCCGGCTGTGGAATGAAACAGACAAGTCAATAGTTGCATCAGCCACCCATTCCGGCCTTGGATTACCGGTGGGTTATGGTGACGCAATCGGTTGGGTGATGAAGTTGCTTACGGACCCGTCCCATGCTGCTGATTATATGCATAAGGAAGCTGAAGCACTCTCCAAACGTTCGGAAGGATATATTGAAGCCGTCGGTAAGTATACTTCAGTTTTTGTTTTGAGCCAGGTAGATTTCGGTACTCAAAAGAGTGAACTGTTCAATCCTGAAATTTTTAAAAATTATTACCTGCCCGCATGGAAATATACATTGGATAAAATCCGGAAAAAAGCACCGGCAGTAAAACTCTTTATCCATACTTGCGGATCGATAAAAAACCTTATACCTTTTTTTATCGAAGCAGGAATTCATATACTGAAT
>SPDA01000292.1 GCA_004525155.1 Spirochaetales bacterium | reverse complement strand
AGTTTTTCCGTTACTTCCGTATTGACCCTTTTGAACAAATCCAGGCTGCCCCAATCGTATGCCAGGGCTGCCGCATGAATGACAATCTCCGTTCCTGCGGGAAAGAAACCGCCCGCATCCGTTTTTTCAAGGTCCAGGTTGATGAGCGTGCAGCCCCGCTCCTGCGCTCTTTCAAGATGGGCGGGCGCCTTTCTCCTCCTGTACACCGCGGAGACTGTGTATCCCCTGTCGAGGAGCGCTGTAACGATATGACCGCCTATAAAACCGGAAGCGCCCGTAACCAGGACCTTTCCTGCGGTGCCTTCTTTCTTCATGTTTTGCAATTCTCCGCCTAGATAATTAATATGGCGATATTCATGGATATCCCCACGAGGCTGTGGACAATGAGTCCCGGTATTATGGATCTGGTCCGCAGCGCGAGCCAGCCGAGGAAAAACCCGAAAGCGACGGAGCTTAAGCTTTCCGCAAGGGGATGACCGAAATGAAGCAGGGCGGAAGGCGCCACCTGCAGGCAGGACAGCAGTAGAACACGGGGATTATTCCAGGTCCATGAATGTTCAGGTATTTCCATAAAACGCAGGAGAGGAAAAATCATTAAGCCCCGGAAAAAAAATTCCCAGGGCACGTAGTACAGAAAAAAATACAGAATCCCGTGATACAGCAGCCAGATGTGCCTGCCCGCACCGACAAGCTCCACGATGGTCCTTGAATAGGGGTAATAGGCGGACATGGAACTGGTGAAGGAGCTGATAATACCGGCAGCTGCCGCGGCGCCTGCAAAAGCGAGAAGTACCCAGGGCTTCAAGTTCCGGATGGTAAAACGCAACCCCGTGTCTGCCGGCTTAAACAGCCCCAAAAGGCCCCCTGTAAGCGGGAGAACGCCGAGAACAAGGAAAGAGACGAAAAACCGGAAAAAATAGACGGGAAGATCCCCCGGCAGACTGCCCTGAAAAAGAAGCGCCGGAAGCCTGTCATCGAGAAGGGGAGGCGTAAAATACGTAAACAGGATGAGGCAGAAAGAGAGGAGGGCAAGAAAAAGCCCCGGCTTAAGAAGGCTCCTTACATCACGGGTCATGAAAGCATCGCGTGAATGGTATCCGCAATCTGTTCGGCGCCATTAATGACAGGTACACTGGCGAGGTTTTCCCTTACCTTTTCAAACAGGGACATGTCCCGCTGGAGGTCCGCAAGGAGTCTGCCGAACTTTTCGGCTTTTGGCGTGTACCAGCCGTATCCCTTGCTCAGGATATAGTCCTTGTTAGGCCGTTCCGACGGCGCCCCCACATTGGTAATCACAAAAGGTTTGCCCATCATCACCGCTTCCATGGAAAAGCTGCCCCCGCATTTGCCTGCGAGAAGGTCAGCGGAGGCGAGAAAACGGTCAATGTCCTCCCTGAAACCGTACCCCACGACATTGGTGCCGCTGAAGGAAGACTGTACCGTTTTGAACAGTTCCTCGTTTCTGCCGGCCAGAACGATGAGCATGCCTTCCGGGAAAACCCGTGTAAAGGCCGATATGAAGTCGTTCACGTGGCCAAGCCCCTCACCCCCGACATTGAACACGGTTATGAATCGGTCCTGGGGCAATCCCAGGGAAATTCTCGCATCTTCCTTTTTTATAACACCTTTTATGAGGTTAGGCCGCACGATGAAATTGATAAGGAGCATGTCCTCCTCGGGAATTTCATAATGGGTCAGGTCCCGGATTGCCTGCGGCGAGACGGCAAAGTATTTGTCCGCTCCGCAGTTTGTCAGCTTGTGCCCGCCGGCCAGTTCCGTAAACACGTTGAAAAGCGGGATCGGCGTATCGAGTTCCTTTCTCGCGTGATTGAAGAGATGGGCGCAGCCCCAGTGGGTCGAGAGAATCAGGTCCGGCTGGTAACCCACCAGAAAGCCCATGCCTTTCAGGATCGCCAGTTTAAGGTGCTGGTTGTTTATGAATTTCGCGAGAGAGGGAATTGCCTTGTCTATGTCGAAGAGAAACTGGCTTGTGGATTTTTTCATTCTGAGAATATGCTTCCAGGCTTCCTTGAAAAAATTATTGAGCAGTTCATCCTTGAATTCAATGGCCGGTTCCAGCAGTCTCACCTCGAGGTCCGGATATTTTTTGTTCAGATAGTGCTGAACTGCCCCGGCAACGGCAAAATGACCCGAGCCTGCAAGAAAATACGGGATGAGAATTCTTTTGCCCAACATTGTACTCCCAAGAATAATATTTTTTATACTTGCATGAATCCCTATTATCGTCAATATTTAAGACGGTTGGGACTGAATGGTTAAAAAACGTAAAAAAGGCAGATGGATAATCACGGCCGTTGCTGTAGTCGGCGCTGTTTTTATATTTTTGGTGGTTTTCAGTAATCTCTGGATAACGGTAAAAACCCGCAGCAGGATTTTTTCGGACTTTTCCAGGCTTCCGGACAATGACATCGGTCTATTACTCGGCACCAGCAAGTTTCTGCGGAGCGGCAGAAAAAATTATTACTACCACTACCGGCTGGCGGCGGCAGCCGAACTTTATTTCAGGGGTAAAATCCGCTTCATCCTTGCCAGCGGCGACAACAGCCACATGTCGTACAATGAGCCCGCAGCCATGAAAAGGGATCTTATAGCCATGGGCGTTCCGCCGGAGGCGGTTGTTCTGGATTATGCGGGCTTCCGCACTCTTGATTCCGTACTCCGGGCGAGGCTTGTTTTTAAACAGAGCAGCTTCACCATAATTTCCCAGAAATTTCACAACCGGAGGGCTGTTTTCATAGCCATGACCAACTCCATCGGCGCTGTCGCCTATAATGCCCGGGATGTGAGGCTCAGGGCAGGATTCAAGGTCAGGGTGAGGGAGTGGTTTGCAAGGTTTATGGCATTCCTCGATGTTTACGTCTTCCGGAGACAGCCGAAATTCCTGGGTGAGGAAATTTCCATCCTCTAAACGAGGGCTACCCCGAGAAGTATCGAATGATACTTGATGGAATCCGAATCGGACCTCGAGGTGAGAATTACCGGGACCCTGGCGCCCATGATGACGCCCGCAATCTTGCACGATGTCAGATAGGCGATGGTCTTGTAAAAGACATTTGCCGCCTCTATGTCCGGCATGATGAGAATGTCCGCATCCCCGCCCACGACGGTTTTAATACCCTTTACCTCGCAGCTCTTTTTGGAAATGGCGTTGTCCAGGGCAAAGGGGCCGTCGATGATGCATTCCTTTATCTGGCCCCTGTCCGCCATTTTTGATAGCAGCGCCGCGTCAATCGTTACGGGCATATCGGAATTGACCTTTTCAAGGGCTCCGATTATGGCGACCTTGGGAACGGGAATGCCGAGCTTGTGGGCCGTAATGACTGCATTGTTGACCATGCTTATCTTCTCCGTGAGACTGGGGGCTATGTTCAGGCCCGCGTCTGTCATGAGAAGGAGTTTATGATAAAATTCCGGAATTTCCGTTATGGCGACATGGGACAGCAGTCCCTCCCCCCGGAGCCCGTATTTTTTATTGAGCACAACTTTTACGACAACCGCAGTTGAGAGCCTGCCTTTCATGAGCAGATCAGCCTCGCCCGAGGAGATAAGTTCCATGGATTTTTCCGCGCACTCCGTTTCTCCGTATGCCTGGATCTGGGGGTAGGCCGAGATATCCACGGACAATTGTTCGGCAATCTGCCGGATGACCGGGATTTCCCCCACCAGTACCGGCTGGACTATACCCTGTGCCGCCGCGTGCAGGATTGCGCTGAGGGCATCGGACTCCTCCGCCATGGCCAGGACAACTCTTTTCGGCTGCTGGGTCTTTGCCTGCTCCTCGAGTTCTGAAAAACTGCGAATCATATAAACGAAAGCTCCTCTGTGCCTTATCGTATCATGTATCGGTGATTTATATCTACATTGACACAATTCGCCGAAGATTTTAAACTCTACACTCTCTCGTATACATGGAAGGGGTGCTATGCTTCGTGTAGAATCTTTGTATAAGAATTTCGGCGGCATAAAAGCTGTAACCAATTTGACTTTCGAAGTTCAGAAGGGCCGGATACACGGAATTATCGGTCCTAACGGCAGCGGTAAAACAACAACCTTCAACTGCATTACCGGGGTACTCAAGCCTTCCGGCGGCACGGTTTTTCTGGATAACAGGGACATAACGGGAATAAAACCGAACGAAGCGGCAGACCTCGGCATACGGAGGACTTTCCAGGGGGGCAAGCTCGTTCCCGGTCTAACGGT
>SPDA01000253.1 GCA_004525155.1 Spirochaetales bacterium | reverse complement strand
GAGGTTCGTGATGTCCAGGACGTACTCTTCCGGCATGTCCTTGGGCAGGCATTCCACTTCCGCATCATGAAGCAGGTGCTCGAGCAGACCGCCTTCGCGCACACCTATGGACGTACCGGTAAGACGGATGGGCACATGGGTCTTGAGAAGCTTTTTACGGTCAATTTCAAAAAAGTCCAGATGCTTTATCCGCCCCGTCAGGATATCGGACTGGTAATCCTTCACGAGAACATCATAATCATGGTCTCCGGTCCGGAGATTGATAATGGTGTTTTCAGAAACCGTGTGGAATTTCTTGTTAAATTCATGCTCATCGACAGAAATCGCCGTAGGCTCTCCGTGACCGTATATAATCGCGGGGATTTTTCCCATTCGGCGGAGCCTCCCTGCGGGGCCTTTCTTTCTTTCTTCTCTTAAATCGATGTTAAGAGTTTTTTTCTCCATTTACTTTCTCCTCTTTATACTATTGCCAAACCTGGGACGGCAGGATTCGAACCTGCGAATGCCGGAACCAAAGCCCGGTGGCTTACCGCTTGCCGACGTCCCAAAATTTTTTCTTGTTATAAATCAAACATTCTCCGCCGCTGCTTTTTCGTAGGCTTCCAGAATGCTGTTCTGGAGGTCCTGCCTGAAATCGGAATTGATTGGATGGGCGACATCCTTGTAATCTCCCGATTTTGTCTTGCGGCTGGGCATTGCGATAAATACACCGCTTTTCCCCTCAATAATTTTTACATTGTGAATGACAAAACAATTATCAAATGTAATTGTTACATAGGCTTTTAATTTACCCTCAGCTTCCACTTTCCTCACACGAATGTCGGTAATCTCCATGGGGGCCTCCTTTGTACATTACACAAGGCACGCTATTGTAATACGGTAACAGGTTTTAATTCAAGAGGTTCGACAAGCCATACCTGGTGCCGGCCCGCGGCCGCATCATAAGCCTCCACAGCTTTTTTTCTGTCCTGAAAAACACCGAAGACCGCGCTGCCGCTGCCGGTCAGGGAGAAAAAATCGACGCCGCCCAGTCTCAATTCCTCAATAACGGAAGCGTAAGCCGGATCCTTCCTGTAAAGCCTGGCAAAGGAGTTGAAAAACGGCCACTCGGAAGGTCTTTTCTCCCTGTAGCTGCGGATTATCTCCTCCCTGCCGGGACCGGCGCCGTTCGTATAACCGTTTTCATCGAGAAGCCTGTACGCCAGGGTCGTATTCATCGGGGTCGGAAGATTGATAATAAGCACCCAGAACTTGGGAGCTACATCAATGTGTGTAAGGATTTCCCCTCTGCCCTCGGCGTAAGCCGAGGGGCTGTTCAGAAAAAAAGCGGCGTCGCTGCCGAGCTTTCCGGCGAGAGCGAGGAGCTTTTCCCCGGAAAGCGGATGCCCGAAAACGGCATTGAGCAGTTCCAGTACAGCGGCGCCGTCGGAAGAACCGCCGCCGAGGCCAGCCTGGATAGGGATACCCTTGTTTACCCTTACCCGGAGGGAGAATTCCATCCCGGAGGCTTTCGAAAAAGCCAGCCAGGCTTTGTATATAAGGTCGTCCTCCACACGGGCCGTTACGCCGTTTTCAATGGAGCACCCCCCTCTTCCTTCCGGTTCTACGGTGCACAGTAATTCGTCGTACAGTGACACCATCTGGAAAAGGGTCATTAGATTGTGATACCCGTCGGCCCGCTTGTCCAGAACGTGAAGGTGAATGTTTATTTTTGATGGAGCCAGTATCGTCGCGTGATGTATCATATCCAGTGCTGCCGTTACCTTATATAGTGACATCCGATGGAAGTCTGGTTTTTCAGAGCCGCCTCGGCGATTATGCCCGCTGTGACGACCGCGTTCCGGAGCTCAATGATATCCCTGGAAAGTTTGGCTGTTTTGTAAAACTGCTCTATCCGGTGACTCAGATAATTCAGATCGTTTCGTACCCTGGTGAGCCTTTTCTGGGTACGCACAATGCCGGCATAGTTCCACATGGTCATCTGAATGTTGATCATGTCGTGATTAATGAGCACCGGGTCGAAATCCTCCTCGGCCCTGGGGTAAATCCATTCGGGAATGCTCGCAATGAGTTCTTTTTTGGGTTTCCTGATCTCGTCTTTTATGTTCTTGCCGATATGAACTCCGTACACCAGGCCCTCGAGCAGGGATACGGAGGCGAGGCGGTTGGCGCCGTGAACGCCGGTGCAGGCATTCTCCCCGGCGGCGTAAAGGTTTTTTATGGAAGTTTTACCGGAAAGATCGACCTTTATACCTCCGCAGAAATAATGCGCCGCAGGGACCACGGGAACAGGTTCCTTCGAAATATCTATGCCCACGGACTTGCAGGTTGTGTAAATGGCCGGGAACCTGTCCGGCAGGGAAATGTCCTTGATGCAGGTCGTGTCCAGGTACACGTAACCGTTTCCGTCCATCTCAATTTCGCGGTAAATCGCCCTGGCGACCTCGTCTCTCGGAGCCAGGTCTTTCTGTTCCTGATTGTACCTGGACATGAAATACTCGCCGTTCCGGTTCATCAGCTTGGCCCCCTCCCCCCGGAGGGATTCGCTTATGAGAAAACGCTTGACATCCCGGTGGAAAAGCACTGTCGGGTGAAACTGGACGAACTCCGCGTTGAGTATGGCGGCACCGGCCCTGTAGGCCATGGCGACTCCATCGCCCACCGCTCCCTTCGGATTTGAAGTGTGCTGGAAGAGATTCCCGACGCCGCCGGCAGCGAGTATTACCGCCCCGGAGAACAGGGGCACGACAACCTCTTTTTTGAGGTCCAGGGCGTAAACCCCAAGAGCCCTCGGCTTTCTGTAACGCTCCTCGGAGCGCCGGGAATGGTGGGTGTTGGTAATTATATCTATGGCCACGTATTCGTTAAGGAAGGTGATGGACTTGAATTTTTCCGCATACGAAAGAAGCCCCAGTTCAATCGCCTTCCCGGATTCGTCTTTTGCGTGAAGAATTCTCCGCACGCTGTGGGCAGCTTCCCTGGTCCAGTCGAGACTGTTGTCCTCCTTTCTGCAGAAGGGCACTTTTGCCTTGCCTATAAGATATTCCTGGACAGTCTTCGGTCCCTGTTTCGCAACGTATCTGACGGCGCCGATGCAGTTGATATTGCTCCCCGCCGCCATTATGTCCTTCACCAAAAGCCCGGTGGAATCATTTTCACCGTCCGATACTATACCGCCCTGGGCATAAAAGGTATTGCATTCGCTTATTTCCTTTTCCTTGGTGAGGACGCACACATCCAGCCCCTGCTCCGCCGCTGAAACTGCCGCGGAGAGCCCGGCAACGCCGCTGCCTACGATTATTACATCGAAATATACCATTCAATCATCCTTTTGCGGAATCTTTTCTGATTTTCAGGGAAAAATCAAAAGCCTTTACGGAATGAGTCAATTTACCAAGGGAAATGAAGTCCACACCGGCCATGCTGTACTTTTTAATTTTTTCCAGGTCCATGTTCCCCGAAACCTCGAAACAGACGTCTGTATCCTTCGGCCGGAGAGTAAGGGAAGCCTTCACTTCCTCCGGCGTCATGTTGTCAAGCATAATCACGTCCACGGAACTGCTCAATGCTTCCCGGACTTCTTCGAAAGTTCTGCATTCCACCTCGATTCTGAACCTGGACCCCCACCTGCTCCGGACCCTTTCCACCGCGGCGGTAATGGATCCCGCACCATCAACATGGTTGTCCTTGATCATGACCATGTCGTACAGCCCCATGCGGTGATTGCCGGCGCCTCCGGCGAGAACTGCCGCTTTTGCCAGCCCCCTGTAGCCGGGGAGGGTTTTACGGGTATCGAGGATGACAGCCCCGCCGGAGGCCCGGGCAGCTTCCATGAATCCGCGCGCGGCGGTGGCGATTCCTGACAGGTAGCAGATAAAATTGAGCGCGATGCGTTCGGCCTTGAGAATCGAGACAAGGGGTCCCTCCAGTTCGGCCGCGATATCGCCGGGTGAGAGCCGGTCACCGTCGGAGACAAGGAAACGCACCGAAACCTCCCTGTCTATCCTTTCGAAAACCCGTGTAAAAACCCCCGAGCCTGCCACAATTCCGCTGTCTTTGCTCCGCAGCACCGCTGCGGCCCGTTCTCCGGTAAAAACGGCTTCTGACGTCACATCGCCAAGGCCGGAGAGGTCTTCGTCCAGGGCCAGGTCAATAAGCGTTTCCACAGGATCGAGTTTCATAGGGCATTGTAAAGAATATGTATATCCATATCAAGTGCGGTTCATGGGGACGGCGGACATGCGTCCAGGGCTGCCGGGGAATTCCGCTAATCTTCTGAATTATATAAATTTATCCGGATTTCGGCATAATGGAAAATAATTTTCAGGACTGCCGGACATTGTGATGAGCAGGGCTGTTTGCCTTTTTCCGTATCCGTAAAAAAAGATGTGTACACTGTTGACATAATGGATTGTTCAACATAGATTGTCAGGGAAATTTCATGTAAGGGGAGGAGCATATGAGAATCGCTACTGCGGACGAAAAACATACATTTTTGTTTCCCGGCTGCTTTTTTGACTCAGGAAATGAATGTGATGAGGGGGCCAGCGCCGGAGAAAATAATGATTACTACGATGATTCATTCGATGATTATGAAAGCGAATACGAAGATGAATTCGAGGACGATTTCGAGGACGAGGAAGAAT
>SPDA01000035.1 GCA_004525155.1 Spirochaetales bacterium | reverse complement strand
GAGAACCTTCTTCCGCCTTTAACGACCTTGGCGCACCTGTTAAGCCTTATGAGTTTCTCCATGTAATCTTGATCGCGATCCTGTTCCACCATTACCCCCTAAAATTGTAAGCCGGCTTCACGTGCCCCGTCCGCTATGGCTTTTATAACGCCGTGATACAGAAAACCGTTTCTGTCGAAAACGACCTGGTTTACCGATTTTCCCTTGAGCAGCTCGCCGACCTGCTTACCGAGGTTTTTCGCGGTTGCCGCTGTGGGCTTCATCGAACGGTTTTCCTTCTGCACGGTATTTACCGCCGCGATAGTCTCGCCTTTTACGTCGTCGATAACCTGGATATAAATATGGGCATTGCTTCTGAATACACTCATTCGGGGCTTCTCCGCAGTGCCGGATACGACTTTTCTGATATGCCTTTTCCTGCGTATTCTTCTTTCGCGTTTTTCTATCAGTTTTTTCATGCTGCCACCCTATTTAACACCTGTCTTGCCGACTTTCCTGCGGATAGTCTCCGTCTCATACCTGATTCCTTTGCCTTTGTAGGGCTCCGGCGGCCGCAGGGAGCGTATTTCCGCGCACATCTGACCGACCCGCTGCTTGTCGATACCGGAAACGGTCACCTTGTTGTTTGTTTCACACAGTGCGGTCAACCCTTCTGGAATAAAAAATTCCACCGGTGTCGAGTAACCCAGGTTCATTACCAGGCTGTTTCCCTGTAATTCCGCCCTGTAACCGACGCCATTAATGATAAGAGTTTTAGAAAAACCCTTAGAAACACCGGTAACCATGTTTTGAAGCAGGTTCCGATAGAGTCCATGAAGCGATTTCGCATACTTGGACTCGTTTTTTCTTGTTAACAGTGCCTGGTTCTGTTCAATTATAACGACCACTTCCGGCCTCACCGTCTGCGACAGCGTGCCTTTAGGGCCCTGTACCGTTATCGTACTGCCTTTTACTTCTACCTTGGTGCCGGAGGGTATTTCAACCGGCAATTTTCCAATCCGCGACATGAGTGTCTTTCCCCCTCTTCTACCAGACAGAGCAGATGATTTCTCCGCCGACCTTGGTCTCCACGGCTTTCTTGGCCGTAAGGATGCCGGCGGACGTGGATACGATAAGCGTACCGTATCCGTTCAAAATTCTTGGCATGGTCCGGTAACCCGTATACATGCGCCTGCCCGGCGTGGATACCCTTGTAATACCATGAATAATGGGTTTCATCTTCTCATCGTATTTCAGAAATATCCTGATGAAATTAAAACTTTCCTGGGCAACCTTCTTGTAATTCTTGATGTACCCTTCGTTTTTCAATATTTTGACGACTTCCATTTTTAATTTCGATGCCGAAATATCTACTTTCTCGAATTTAGCAGTACTTGCATTTCTGATTTTTGTTAGCATATCAGCAATAGGATCACTAACCGCCATGTTCTTCTCCCTACCAGCTTGATTTTGTAACGCCGGGTATAAGCCCTTCGCTAGCTAAATTCCGGAAACAAATTCTACACATCTGGAATTTTCTCATATATCCCCGGGGCCTTCCGCACAGACGGCACCTGTTTACTTGTCTCGTTTTGAACTTCGGCTTGCGGGAAGCCTTTACGACCATCGCTTTTCTTGCCATCTATACCTCTCTTTATGACTTTCTAAAGGGCATGCCCATTTTTTCAAGAAGGCTTTTTGCCTCTTTATCGGTTTTCGCGGTAGTCACTATCGCGACATTTAAACCGCTGATTTTTTCGATTTTATCATAATCAATTTCAGGAAAAATTATCTGTTCGGTAATTCCGACGGAATAGTTGCCGTGTCCATCAAATGCATTCGGGTTGACTCCCCGGAAGTCCTTGACCCTGGCCAGCGCCACATTCATGAACCTGTCGAGAAATTCCCACATATGATTTCCGTGAAGGGTTACTTTAGCACCGATTTCCATGCCCTCGCGCAGCTTGAAATTGGATATCGACTTCCGGGCCTTGGTTTTAAGCGCTCTCTGTCCCGTAATCTGCGAAAGTTCTTTTACGGCGGAGTCCAGCAGTTTCTTGTTCTGTATAGCCTCGCCGACTCCCATGCTGACAATAACTTTATCAATCCGCGGTATCTGCATTGTGGAGGTGTAGCCGAATTCACCGACAAGTTCCTTCGAGACCTGATCGTACTTTTTCTTCATGTTAGGAACATACTTTTCCATTACAGCGCTTCTCCACATTTCCTGCAGATTCTGGTTTTCGATTCATTCACCAGCTTGTAGCCGATTCTTGTCGGCCCGCATTTCCTGCATATAATCATGATGTTCGATACGTGCACAGCCGATTCAATTTCTATAATTCCGCTTTTCTCGTCCTGCTTCTTGGCCTTTCTGGCTTTTTTAACCATGTTGAGACCCTGAACAAGTACGCGGCCCTTAGTCCTGTCGACTTTAAGTATCTTGCCGGTTTTTCCCTTATCTTTTCCGGCGATTACTTCCACCTGGTCATCCTTGCGGAGTTTAATTTTCCCTTCAAACTTTACTTCTTTCATGCCCAGCCTCCTACAACACTTCCGGGGCCAGGGAAACAATTTTCATAAAGTTCGCCTCCCTGAGCTCTCTGGCCACAGGGCCGAAGATGCGCTTGCCCAGAGGGTTCTGGTTAGCGTCGATAATCACACAGGCATTATCATCAAAACGGATATAGGTGCCGTCAGGCCTTCTATACTGCTTGTTCGTCCTCACTACCACCGCCTTCTGAACCGCGCCTTTTGTAATGGCGGCGTTCGGAAGCGCGTCCCTTACCGCTACAACGATAATGTCTCCCACTGCCGCGTAGCGTCTCCTGGTACCCCCAAGTACCTTAATGCATTTAACTCGTTTTGCTCCGCTGTTATCTGCAACATTGAGATAGGTTTGCATCTGGATCATAACGATATCCCATCCTTTCCTTTACTCTGTTCGAACCTTACCGGGCCCGCTCCACGATTTCCATAAGCGCCCAGCATTTTTCCTTGCTTCTCGGACGCGATTCAATTACACGCACCGTATCGCCCACATGGGCTTCGTTCTTCTCGTCATGGGCCTTGAGCTTTTTTGTCTTGGTAACATATTTCTTATACAGGGGGTGCAGCTGCCTGTTCGTTACCAGCACGACAATTGTTTTTTCCATTTTGTCGCTGACCACCTGCCCGGTAAATGTCTTTTTCGTCTTTTTTGTTACTTCCACAGCCACTTTTCTTACTCCAGTTTTACTCTAAACAGCCAGTGTAATTATTTGCGAACGCCGAGATTGTACTCGTGAATGAGGGTGTTGAGTCTGGCTAACCTTCTCCGCAAATTCCTCTTTTCAAGCGGATTATCAACATGACCAATTACCATGTTGAACCGAAGATCGAAATACTTTTTCTTGAGCTCCTCCTGTTTGGTGAAGAGTTCATTGTATGTCAAATCTTTATACGAATCTTTCATGCTCAGCCCCTGTCCATCCGGACGATAAATTTGGTCTTTATCGGCAGCTTGCCGCCTGCAAGACGCATCGCTTCAGCCGCGATTTCCCTGTCCGTACCGGCCATCTCGAACATGACGGTGCCCGGCTTTACCGGCGCCACCCAATATTCGGGATTTCCCTTGCCTTTCCCCATACGGGTTTCAGCGGGTTTCTTGGTATAAGGCATGTCCGGAAAAATCCGAATCCATACCTTACCGCCTCTTTTTATATGCCGTGTCATGGCAACACGGGCAGCTTCTATCTGCCTGTTGGTTATCCACTTCGCTTCCGTGGCCACGAGACCGTAATCACCGAAGGCGATTGTATTGCCTCTGGTGGCATCACCTTTCAAACTTGCCGCATGCCGTTGTTTTTTTCTGAATTTTGTACGTTTAGGACTAAGCATATTAGCTCCTCATGGTATCCTTGTCTTTTCTTTCCCGCACAAGAAGTCCGGCATCGTCTTTTTTATCTTTCTTGAAAATCTCACCGTTGAACACCCAGACCTTCACGCCGATCACGCCGAAAGTAGTGATACACCTCTCAAAACCGTAATCGATGTTCGACCTGAGCGTATGGAGCGGTACCCGCCCTTCATGGTGTTCCGCGACTCTTGCCATTTCCGCCCCGCCGAGGCGGCCCGCGACCCTTATCTTAACGCCCTGCACGCCGCCCTTCAGCGCGCTAGTTACCGCGCTCTTAAGAACCCTGCGGAACGAGGTTCTTGCCTTGAGCTGTTTCGCCACGTTCTGGGCGATAATTTTAGCGTTGGTTTCAGGCTTCTTGATTTCCTTAATCTTTAACTGTATCTTCCTGCCGGCCACAGACTGGAGCCGTACGCCAATCTTTTCTATGTTGGCGCCTTTCGCACCGATAATGATGCCGGGCCTGGAAGTCTGAATGACAATGGTAATCCGCTGGGGGTGTCGGATAATCTCGATATCCGCGATGTCGGCGCCTTTTGCCTCAGGACAATCAAGCAGCACCTTCCTCAGGCTCAAATCTTCATGGAGTGTATTCGCATATTCTTTCGGATCCACATACCATTTTGATTTCCATGTTTTATTTATACCCAGTCTAAAACTAATCGGATTAACTTTCTGTCCCAATTTTACACTCTCCCGCCTGATATTTCGTCAAGAATGACCGATACATGACTTAAGCGTTTTATCAGCAGATCCCGCCTTCCGCGGCCCCTGGCCCATACCCGCCTGTAGCGGGGACCGTCATTTACCAGCAATTCTTTTACATAAAGCATTTCCTCGTCCAGTTTCTTGTTCTGAACAAGCGCGTTGGCCGCTGCAGATTGGACGACCTTTTTAAGCATCCTCGCGCCTTTCTGGGGAAGCGCCTCGAGAATGGCTATAGCTTCCGGGTAGGGCTTCCTGCGTATAGTGCCCGCGACGCGTCTCATTTTGGATGGTGATATCATGAGGAATTTTGCGTTCGCAGTAAAACCTTTTTTCGCTTCCATACGTTTCACCTATCTCTTTCCGGATTTCTTGTCGGAACCCGCATGTCCCCGGAACATACGCGTGGGCGCGAATTCGCCGAGCTTGTGCCCGACCAGGTTTTCTGTCACATAAACCGGCACCCAGGATTTTCCGTTATACACGGATATCGTGAACCCGACCATCTCCGGGATGACTGTTGAACATCTCGAATAGGTTTTAACCATTTTTTTTGTACCGGCTTTGTTCATGTCCGACACTCTTTTAAAGAGTTTTTTTTCGATGAACGGCCCTTTTTTTACAGATCGTGACACATCTTTCTCCTACTTCCGGCGCTTGACGATAAAGTTTCCGGAAGGTTTCCGTTTCTTCCTGGTTTTATAGCCCTTGGTTGGAACTCCCCAGGGTGTTACCGGATGCCTTCCTCCGGATGTCTTTCCTTCGCCGCCTCCATGCGGATGGTCCACGGGGTTCATGACGACACCCCGGACCTTCGGACGGCGGCCGAGCCAGCGGGACCTTCCCGCCTTGCCCAGACTGACATTCATATGATCCTCGTTACCCACAACACCTATGGTTGCAATGCACTTCTTGAAAATCATGCGCATTTCACCGGAGGGAAGCTTTACCGTCGCATAGTCGCCCTCTATGGCGACAAGCGTGGCCGAGGATCCTGCGGACCTCACAAGCTGCCCGCCCTTGCCGAGCTGAAGCTCGATGTTGTGGACGTTCATGCCGAGAGGGATGTTCTCCAGCGGCATGGCGCTTCCTACTTCAATAGGTGCATCCTTCCCGCTCATGACAGCCGTACCGGTTTTCACGCCCTTCGGCGCCACCATATACCGCTTTTCTCCGTCGGCGTACTGTACCAGTGCAATATTCGCGCTCCGGTTCGGGTCGTATTCTATGCCTATAACCTTGCCGGGAACGCCGTATTTGTCCCTCTTGAAATCAATTTCACGGTATTTCTTCTTATGCCCGCCGCCGCGCCTGCGAACACTGATCCGGCCCCCGGCTCCGCGGCCTGCTTTTTCCGACAAACCTTTCGTCAGGGCCTTTTGCGGCTTGTTGCCGATAATATCTTCGTTTGTAAGTGAAGTGTAATTGCGAAGCCCCGGAGTAATAGGCTTGTATGTTTTAATCCCCATTATGTTTCCCCTTTAGCTCAGGCGCCTTCGAAAATATCAATCTTTTCCCCTGCAGCGAGCGTTACAATCGCCTTCTTCCATGTGGCGGTCCGTCCGGACTTGAAACCGGATTTCGACCTGGATTTCCTGGGTTTTGATTTTACATTCATCACATGACAAGCCGTTGGCTTGACTGAGAAGATCTCCTTGACAGCCTGCATTATCTGCAGTTTGTTGGCCCGGGCATCAACACGAAACACATACTTCTTTTTAATCTCTTCCCGAAGTGCATTCGTTTTTTCAGTGACCACCGGGGCAATAATAATCGAATGGGCTTCCATCAGTTCTCTCCCGTTCCATGTTCATCGAAAAAATTGTTCAGCTTTGTGGCCGCCGTTTCGAGAACAAGTACGTTTTTCCCGTAAAAAAGATCGTGCGCGGCCAGCCTGTTATAGGCGAGAAACTTGAGCCATGGAATGTTCTTTCCTGCCCTGTACATCATTGAGTCGTCGCTGCCGAGCACCACAACGGTGCGCTCGGAAGGAACGATATTCTTCAATATCTTCACCAGGTCCCCAGTCTTTCCCGACTCTATGGTAAAATCCTCGATGATCTTCAGCATGTCCTGCTTGTTTTTCAGGCTCAAAATGGACTTGATAGCCACACGTTTCATTTTCCGCGGTATGGAATAGCTGTAGTCTCTCGGCCTGGGCCCGAAAATGACCCCGCCGCCGACCCACAGGGGAGACCGCTTGCGTCCGGCTCTTGCCCGGCCGGTACCCTTCTGCTTCCAGGGCTTTGCTGAACTTCCCTTTACCTCGGCTCTCGTTTTGGTCGACGCTGTCCCGACACGCCGGTTTGCCAGCTCGTTCCTGATAGCGTGATAAATGGCACCTTCACTTATATCCCTATTGAAGACTTCATCATTCAATTCTATATTCCGCAGTTCCTGTCCGTTAAGGGACAGTACAGGTTTTTCCATGTCCTTACCTAACCTTCAGATTTCTTCGCTCGCCGTATCAGAACCATGCTGTTCCGCGGTCCCGGAACCGCACCGCGCAGCAGGAGCACTTTTTTCTCCAGATCGATTTTTACGAGCACAATGTTCTGAACCGTAAAATTTTCGCCGCCCATTCTCCCGGGCATCTTGAGACCCTTCATGGTGCGGGAGGGAAAGGCCGATGCTCCGACGGAACCGATGGCATTGTGGAATTTTGAACCGTGTGTCTTTCTGCCGCCGCCGAACTTGTGGCGCTTGACAACACCCTGGAAGCCTTTTCCCTTGGTAATTCCGCTTACATCCACCTTGCGGATACCTTCGAATATATCCAGACCGAGAGTTTCGCCGACTTTATGTTCACCGTCGAAATCCCTCACTTCCAATAATTCTTTTTTCGGGCTCACGCCTTCCTTGAACTGCCCTTTGTACGGCTTGGTCGTGTGCTTTTCCTTTTTATCAAAGGCACCCAGGACCAGGGCGCTATACCCGTTTTTCTCCATGGTCCTTTCCGCCACGACCGAGTTCGGCTCAACCGCAACAACCGTTACCGGAATGAGTTTGCCCTTTTCGTCGAATACCTGGGTCATGCCTATTTTTTTGCCAATAAGCCCTATCATATCATATCTCCCCTGGCTTCCTACTGCCTGATCTCAACGTCAACCCCTGCCGGGAGTTCAAGTTTCATGAGCGCATCCATTACGGCCGATGTAGGTTCCAGAATATCGATGAGGCGCTTATGCGTGCGCATTTCAAACTGTTCCCGCGACTTTTTGTTTACATGCGGGGACCTCAGCACCGTATATTTGCTTATCCTAGTCGGCAAAGGCACAGGGCCCGCAACTTTTGCCCCTGCTTTAACGACAGTCTGAACTATAGACTTGGCGCTCTGATCTATGAGCTCCACATCGAAGCCCCGCAGCCGTACCCGGATTCGTTCCTTAGCCATTACAACTCCTAAACCCGCACCAATCTGCGGCGACAGCCGCAGATTAGCCAAGGGCATTTCCTATTCGATAATTTCAATTACCTGCCCGCTGGCAACGGTCCGTCCGCCTTCACGGATGGCGAACTGGAGACCTTTCTCCATGGCAATCGGGTGAATCAATTCGACCAGAATCTCGGTATGGTCACCGGGCATTATCATCTGCTTACCCTCGGGTAACGTGACAGTACCGGTGATATCCGTCGTTCTGAAATAGAACTGGGGCCTGTACCCGGAGAAGAAGGGGCTGTGCCGCCCGCCTTCGTCCTTGGTCAGGGTATAAATGGTTCCCTTGTATTTCTTGTGGGGAGTAATGGAACCCGGCTTGGCAAGCACCTGGCCGCGCTCAACTTCCTTTTTGTCGATACCCCGGAGGAGGGCACCGATATTATCGCCGGCCTGCCCCTGGTCGAGCAGTTTATTGAACATTTCGACACCGGTTACCGTGGTCTTTTTTGTATCTTTTATACCGACGATTTCAACTTCTTCGCCGACTTTGACGACACCTCTCTCAATTCTTCCGGTTACTACGGTACCGCGGCCCTGGATAGAGAAAACGTCTTCGATCGGCATGAGGAAGGGCTTGTCCACCGCCCTTTCGGGGAGGGGGAAATAATCGTCCATTGCCTTTAACAGATCGACAACACACTGGATTTTCTCAGGGTCGTCGGGATTGGACATGGCGCCGAATGCGGAACCCTTGATAACAGGCACCTCGTCGCCAGGAAAACCGTACTTCGTCAACAGCTCCCTGACTTCCATTTCAACCAGTTCCAGAAGGTCCGGGTCATCGACAAGGTCAATCTTGTTGATAAACACGAGAATCGCAGGAACTCCAACCTGTCTGGCGAGAAGGATGTGCTCCCTCGTCTGAGACATGGGACCATCGTCCGCGCCGACAACGATAACGGCTCCGTCCATCTGGGCTGCACCAGTGATCATGTTTTTAATATAGTCGGCGTGACCGGGGCAGTCCACGTGGGCATAATGCCGAGAATCGGTCTGGTATTCAACGTGCCTCGTATTAATCGTTATACCCCTGGCTTTCTCTTCCGGGGCATTGTCGATATCTTCATATCTCATCACTTTATCGCCGTACTTCTTTGCACAGTACATGGTGACAGCTGCAGTAAGCGTAGTCTTACCATGGTCAACGTGGCCGATTGTACCTACATTAATGTGAGGTTTCGATCTTACAAACTTATCCTTTGCCATTTGTTCCTCCTCAAAGTTCTGAACAATAGTTCGTGTGCATACATACTTTAACGAAGTCCCGGCACCCTGCAGGCGCTGGAATCCATCATTAACATATACAATATGTCCGGGTAAAAAGCAGAAATGATAGGCAGGTTTACCCTGTATCAAAGAGGTTTCCGCTTCTACCACCTGACTACCCTGAATTTATAAAATACACGCATTGCGTGTTTTTTTCGGATAATCGGTTTGGCATAAAGCCTTACGTTACAAATCCATCCCTTAAAAGCAGTGTTGAACCACCGCCTTATCCCATTCCGTAATCAAGGAAGCACAGATTACATTTTTTTTAAACAAGAATCAAGTACTTCTCTCGGTTTTTTTCATATTTACCAGCGGTAATGTGAAAATGCCTTGTTTGCCTCCGCCATCTTGTGAGTATCTTCTTTCTTTTTAAATGCGGTACCTGTCGAATTGAAAGCATCCATGAGCTCGGCACCCAATTTCCGCTCATTGTTTTACCGCTGCGGCTCCGGGCGGCGCTGATTACCCAGCGCATGGCAAGCGCTTCCCGCCTGCTGTCCCTTATTTCCACCGGCACCTGGTAGGTTGCCCCGCCTACCCTTCGCGATTTGACTTCTACTACGG
>SPDA01000465.1 GCA_004525155.1 Spirochaetales bacterium | reverse complement strand
GTCTTCCAGTTTGTCTGCCCGGCCGTTGGAATACATGACGGACTCGATGAAATTGCCCTCCACCCTGGGGCTCACAACCGGGTCCACGGCGAGTTTGACGGCTGCCGTGATTTTTCCCACCGCTTTCTTTTTGTAATCATCCAGGTCGGACTGAGTAAATACCCCGTTTTTAACAAGGTAGGCGCCGAAACCGGCTACGCAGTCGGCTTCCTGCCAGAGGGCCACCTCCTCCTTGGTCCGGTATGAAGACGCGTCGGAAGGGGAATGCCCGGAAAGCCTGTAGGTGACCGTATCCATGATGACCGGTCCCCTGCCCTCGAGCAGTATTTTCTTTTTCCGCGCAACAGCGTCGGCCACGGCCAGGGGGTTGTATCCGTCCACGCGTTCGGCGTGCATGTTTTCGGGATTCACTCCAGCGCCGACCCTGGCGAGCATTTTATAGCCCATGGTTTCGCCGCTGGTCTGGCCGCCCATACCGTAAAAATTGTTGAAGAAATTGAACATGATGGGAGGCGCACCGCCGATTTCCTTGTCCCAGAGGGTCCGGTACTGGTCCATGGCCGCCATCATCATGCCTTCCCATACGGGGCCGCAGCCCATGGAGGCATCGCCGATGTTGCCGATGACGATTCCCGGCTTCCTGTTGATGCGCTTGAACATTGCCGACCCCACGCAGATGTCGCCGGAACCGCCCACAATGGCGTTGTTGGGCATGCTGCCGAAAGGAGCGAAAAAGGCGTGCATGGACCCGCCCAGTCCGCGGTTAAAGCCGCAGGCCTTGGCGAATATTTCCGCCAGGGTCCCGTAGAGTACGAAATCTTCAGCCAGGTCCTTGACGTTTTTTCCCTTCTTGTTCTTCTCCACGACCTTCAGGCAGTCGCCGTCCATGTAGCCGGTCATGATTTTCATCAGGTCCGCTTCGCCGAGCTTGTTTACCGCGGAAAGGCACTTGGCGAGAATTTCGCCGTGGCTCCTGTGGGAACCGAAAATAAAGTCTTCGATGGAAAGATGAGCGCAGAGGCCCACTGCGGCGGATTCCTGGCCGATGGACAGATGGGCCGGCCCCTTGTGGTTGTACTCGATTCCCTCGTAGACTCCCTGGGTTTTAATTGTATTCAGCATGGTTTCGAATTCGCGGATTATCAGCATGTCGTAATACATTTTTTTAAGACCGTCCTTGCCGAAGGTTTTCAGTTCCTTCGCAAAATCGGGCTTGTACTGGTTTACGGGAATATCGTTTATTTTAATAAACCCGGGTTTGCGTACTTCTTCGGGATTTATAACGATGGATTTGGGCATAATTTACTCCTTGTTTATTCCAGCTCCCAGACTGTGTCCTTGACAATTTCAGACACGCTGGGGTGTGTGTAGATAATTTCCTTAATGTCTTTCATGCGTAATTCAGCTTCGATCATGGCAGCAGGTCCTGTCATCATTTCCGAACAGGCGCCGCCGAGCATGTGCACGCCCAGCAGCATCCCGGTTTCCGCGTCCGACACTACCTTGCATAAGCCCCCTTTGCTTCCGTTTTCCGCAAGGAACCTTCCGTTGACCCGCATCTGCAGGGAGGCTGTTTTTACCTTATGACCTTTCTCCAGGGCCTGGGCTTCGGTAATACCGCAGCCTGCGCCTTCAGGGTAGGTATAGGCTGCCCAGGGCACGGCATTGTAGCGCATCCGCCCCGTTCCGCCGGTTATCCTGTCGACCGCCACTTCTCCCATCCGGTAGGCGCTGTGGGCCAGGAGAGATTTTCCCGTAACATCGCCGGCTGCATACACGCCCGGGATATTGGTTTCCATGTATTCATTCACCATAACCCCGCCGGGTTTCACGTCGAGGCCTATCTTTTCAAAACCAAGGTCTTTCACATTCGGCCTGCGTCCCACGGCGAGGAGAATAATATCTCCCTCGGCTGTTTCCTCTTTGCCGTCCTTTTCAAACCGCACTTTTTTAGCTTCTATGCTTTTCACTTTCGCCTGAAGGTGAAAGGTCACATCCTTCATTTCCCGGCGCAGGAGTTTCGCGTGTTCCGCCTCCATAAACGGAATAATCTCCGGCATCATTTCGATAACAGTCACCTTAACGTCCATACACGAAAAAAAACTGGCAAACTCCATACCGATGACACCGCCGCCTATTACGACAAGGGACCGGGGCATTTCCTTTATGGAAAGGAGTTCCCGGCTGGTCAGAACGTTCGCACCCTCTGCACCCGGAATCGGGGGAATCGCGGTCGAAGAGCCGGAGGCTATGAGGATGTTTCTGCCTTCAAAATTTTTTCCATCCGCGGCAACAGTACGGGGACCGGTAAAACGCCCCTCGGCGCTTACTACTTCCACCTTGTGCCGCTTCATCATGGAGTGTATGCCCCGGACCATGGTGGAAACCACTTTTTCCTTCCAGGCCATTATTTCCGGGAGGCTGTAGGTAACGCCGGATGCATGCACGCCGAACTGGGCTGATTCCTTCGCGTGTCTGTAGAGCTTTGCGGAATTGAGCAGGGTTTTTGTCGGTATGCAGCCTTCGTTGAGGCACACTCCCCCAAGCTCCGCTTTTTCAATCACTGCCACGGAAAGCCCTCGGGCCCCGGCCCTTTCAGCAGCAAGGTACCCGGCAGGCCCGCCGCCTAATATAACTAAATCGTACATTACAGCCTCCCCGCTATCCCGCCAGCAGCATATCGATCCGGCTTACAGCCTGGACCAGTTCCTGCAGAAAACGCGCGCCCGGAGCGCCGTCAACTGCCTGATGATTTATCGTAAGGGAGAGACCCATGTGCGGTTTGAAGACCGCGGTTTCTCCTTTCATGACAGCTTTCGGCTGAATAGAACAGACGCCGAGAATCGCGACTTCCGGAATGTTCAGCACAGGCGTGAAGCTCTCAATCCCTAAAGCCCCGAGATTGGTAACCGTAAAGCTGCCGCCGGAAAGTTCCTCCGGTCTGGCGCTTCCCTTCTGGCAGGCTT
>SPDA01000127.1 GCA_004525155.1 Spirochaetales bacterium | reverse complement strand
TTTTTAAACCAGACCATGACCCTCTGCAGGCCGGAATCCCTGGAAACCTTACGGCAGTACCAGAAGATCCTGCGCATGCGCAATATTTGCCTTAAAAACGGCACGAAGGAACTGACGGCTGTTTATAATGAGCAGCTCGCCTGGGCCGGAATTGCTCTCATGGAAGAGAGAACCGGGATTGTCCGTGAGATGGACAAGGTCTTTTCCGACATGTTCAACAGGATATCCGGGTTTTCCAGTCCCGTTACCCTCAAGTATCACCCGTCCTGGAAGGCTGCCGGCTCGCCGGAGGATGTGCTGAACATTCTTCATAAAAAATCCGCCCTTGACGAGGAGTACGGCGTAACCACCACCGGGCCCCACCGGGATTCGTTTTTTCTTATCCAGGACCACCGGGACTTTACAAAAACAGCCTCTACCGGACAGCTCCGGCTGACCATACTCGTCTTACGCATTGCACAAGCCCGGCTCCTCTCACTGGCGGCACGGCGTAAGCCTGTCCTTCTTTTTGATGACGTGCTGCTTGAACTGGACGTGGAAAAAAAGAAGCGGATATTGAATTTTCTGCCGGAATACAGCCAGGCGTTTTTTACCTTTCTTCCGGACGAATACAAGTCTTTTATGTCCCTGGAAGATGTGCTATCCTACAGGGTATCAGGCGGAAAATTTGAGGGAGCCGCGTCATGAGAAAAGTGGGAGAAGCCTTACGGCAATTATTGAAGGGCTACAACCTTGACGAAACCGTCGAAGATTCTGTCTTTTCCAACTGGAAAAAGGTATGCGGAGACGAGGTCGCGGGTCACTCCCGGGTAAAGGATGTGCGTAACGGCACCCTCTACGTGGAAGTTGACCATCCCGGGTGGATACAGATTATGCAGTTCAAGAAGAAAAAAATACTGTCGAGCGTTCAGAAAAGCTATCCGCTGCTTACGATTACTGACGTAAGATTTTATCTAAATGCCGGTAGTTGACACTGCGGACGGTAAAAAAGTATACTTTATCGCCTTAATAACCTAGAAATACTATCGTCCATAAAGGGAGATTTTTTTTATGAAAAGAACGTATCAACCGAGTAAAACAAAACGAAACAGAAGATTCGGTTTTCGGGCCCGTATGAAAACCAAGGGGGGCCGCCTTGTTCTGATGAGAAGAAGAAGAAAAGGAAGAGTAAAATTAACCGCCTCTGATGAGAAAAAACCTTTCTAAGAATGAGAGAATCAATAAACGAGGGAATATCCGCAGATTATTCACTGGTGCCCGGCGATTTTCAGGGGATGGTGTTAAATTATTAATAACAGCAAATCAATTAGAAACAAACAGAATATTGATTTCCATCACCAGAAGTTACGGGAATGCAGTTTCCCGTAACAGGGCCAAGAGAATAATAAGAGAGATATTTAGAACCACAAAAACAAGTGTAATTACTGGTTATGATTTGGGATTCATTGTATACCCAGGAGAACTGACCTACGGAGAAAGAAAGGAACAAATTCTACTCCTCTATAAAAAAGCTGGAATTCTTCTTCCGACTGCTGAATAAAGCTTTCGGAGCATTGTTCATTGCCCTTATTTGGCTGTATCGGAAACTGATATCGCCGATTTTACCGAGCAGCTGCAGATATACGCCTACGTGTAGCGAATATGCCATGACAGCCGTAAAAAAATATGGAGCTTTGAAGGGGCTCGCCCTTTCCCTGAAAAGAATTGCCAGATGCCACCCTTTCCATCCTGGGGGATACGATCCTGTACCATGAACACTTAGCAGGAGATAAAAATGGATAAGAAGACACTTCTGGCTATCGTTATTTCAGTCGTTGTCATTTCATTGGGCTTTTTTTTACAGAATATCATTTTTCCGAAGCCGGATAATGCCGTCAAGACTGAGGTAACCACAGAAGCACAGCCTGGAAGTGAGATCTCCGGCGAGAGCGGTACCCGGACCGGCGACACCGCCGAAAGCACCTCGTTTACAGCGGGACTTCCGGTAGCGGTGGAAGACGATGCGATTCTTCAGGAAATCCGGACGGAAACTGATTTATTTTTCGTGACCCTGAGTACCAGGGGAGCCGGTATAACCTCCCTCAAGCTCAAGGAGCATAAGACCGGGGACGAACCGGTGGAGATGATTCTTAAAAACGATCCGAACCAATCGGCGTTTTTATTGAATTTCGGCGGAAATATCAATAAGCCGGTTACTGACCTGTTTCATGTGACACAGCAGGGAGAAAACGTATTTACCTTTTACAAGGATTATTATTTTCCGTCCAGTGAAGACAGAGAAAAAAACGGTTTCCGGTTGTCAAAAACATACACCTTCAAACCCGGGGAATACGTTTTCGAAGTGCAGGTAACCATTCAGTCGAATACCAACGAAGCGCCCGACTTGAACTTCGACGGTTTTTCCTACGGTCTTGCCACCATGCCGCAGATTGGCCCGGACTTTGCGAAGCTCGATGGACGGTACGATTACCGGCGGTACTATACTTTTGCCAATGACAAAAGAAAAACCCTCAATCTGAACAAGACCACCTATCAGGAAGTGACTGACAGGCTTATCTGGTGCGGTGTATCGGGAAAATATTTTGAGCTCCTGGGAGTACCGGACGCCACACTGTACACCTATGCCTTCAGGAGAACGGTGGGCCAGAATGTACGGGAAAACAGTGAAATGTTTTTTCTTAGGCCTGTTATAAAAAGCTCCAAACAGATAGATACGTTCATGTTTTACGCCGGGCCCAAACTGGCCAAACCCCTGGTGCGGTACAATGACGCTGCGAAGAACCGTTTCGAGCTCCAGGATGTGTACCTGGACAAATCCGTAGACAGAAGCAGAATTTTAGGCTGGCTCGAGAGTATTCTCAAATGGATACTGGTTCTCTTCTACCGTCTCATTCCGAATTACGGTGTAGCGATAATCCTGCTGACCGTTGTTATAAAGATTGTCCTTTTTCCCTTTACCTATAAAAGTTATCAATCTACATCCAAAATGCAGGGACTTACGCCGAAAATCAACGAGATCAAGGAAAAATACAAGGATAATCCTCAGAAGATGAACCAGGAAACTTCCGCCCTGTACAAGAAGGAGGGTGTCAGTCCCCTGGGCGGATGTCTGCCCCTAATTCTGCAGATGCCGATATTTTTCGCTTTGTACGGGCTGCTGAACAGTCATTTCGATCTGCGCGGTGCCAAATTTCTCTGGTGGATATTCGACCTTTCTGCGCCGGAATCCATCTGGAATTTCGCTCCTTTTAAAATTCCTTTCCTGGGATGGACGGATCTGAGGCTGTTGCCTTTTATTTTTGTAGGAACCCAGCTGTTATCCAGCAAGTTCATGCAGACACCTGGTGCGGCCAGCGGTACCGGAGCCAATATGAAGCTCATGACGTACCTTATGCCGGTTGTCTTCTTTTTCATTCTGTACGATGCCCCCTCCGGGCTTATTCTGTACTGGACTGTTACAAATGTTTTAACCATGGTTCAGCAGTATTACACTTCGAGAAGGAAAAAGGCCAAGGATGCCATTCCTCCGCCAATGAAGATCGTTAGGAAGCTACCTCCGAAAAAGAAGAAGTAATTACAGGCAAGGTATGTTCATTGTCAAGGAGACACACATGGTAGAAGAAATTTTCGAAGGAAAAACCGAAAAAGAAGCCATTGATAAGGCAGTTTCAAAACTTGGTATCGATAGAGACGAATTTGATGTGGAAATTATTGAATCACAGGAAAAAGGATTATTCAGAAAAGGGAAAGTACGTATAAAAGTCCAGATGCAGGATGATGAAGAAGAACTGACCGGCTCCATGGAACCGGAAAATGATGATGAAAAAAAGCTCATGGAATTTCTCGAAGAATGCATCCGGCATATGGGTTTTCCAGGCAACGTAAAAATCCAGTCCAGGGAAGAGAAAAAACTGAACCTTGAAATAGTGTCGAGATTTTCCGGTATTCTCATCGGCAAGAAGGGAAAAAACCTCGATGCCCTGCAGCTTGTCCTGAATGTCTATTCCGGCAAGCTCGGTATTCCGCGAAAGGTCTTTATCGACGCGGAAGGTTACAGGGGAAGAAGGGAGGAAGCCCTTATAAGGCTTGCCAGAAAAACCGCTGATCAGGTTCGGAAAAACAGGGGATCCAGGCTGCTGGAACCTATGAACCCTTTTGAACGAAGGCTGATTCATACATCGTTAAACGACCTGGAAGATATCGATACAAAAAGTGAAGGTGAAGGATTATATAAGCAGGTCCGCATCATGTACCGCGGAATGCAGCGTTAAAAGAAATAAGGAGAAAATAGCGTGGATTATAAAGTTAAAGACATAAATCTGGCTTCATGGGGCCGCAAGGAAATAGAAGTTGCGGAACATGAAATGCCGGGTCTTATGAGTATACGTAAGAAATACGGAAAGAAAAAACCGTTAAAAGGCGTTCGTGTAAGCGGATCGCTGCATATGACCATTCAGACGGCCGTGCTTATTGAAACCCTTGTGGAATTAGGGGCGGATGTGCGCTGGTCCAGCTGTAATATCTTTTCTACCCAGGACCATGCGGCGGCGGCTGTAGCAATAGGAAAAAACGGCACCCTCGAAAAGCCGAAGGGCGTTCCGGTTTTCGCGTGGAAGGGAGAATCCCTTGCCGAATACTGGTGGTGCCTCGACCAGTCCCTCACCTTTTCCGAAGGTAAGGGTCCTCAGCTGATCGTTGACGACGGGGGAGACGCCACCCTGATGCTTCATTTAGGGTTTGAAGCGGAGAAGAATCCCAAGCTTCTCGATAGAAAAGTCGAAAATGTCGACGAACGGGAACTGCTTGCCTGCCTTAAAAAAGTCCGGGAGACTCGGAAGGACAAATGGCAGAAATTCGTACAGGACTGGCGCGGGGTTTCTGAAGAAACCACTACCGGTGTCCACAGGCTCTATAAAATGGCAAAAGAAAAAACTCTGCTGGTTCCTGCCATCAATGTGAATGATTCGGTAACGAAATCGAAATTCGACAATCTTTACGGCTGCAGGGAATCATTGCTGGACGGTATTAAGCGCGCTACTGATGTCATGGTTGCCGGTAAAACGGCAGTTGTATGCGGCTACGGCGATGTGGGCAAAGGTTCCGCACAATCCCTCCGCGGAATGGGCGCCAGAGTCATTGTTACGGAGATAGATCCCATCTGCGCGCTTCAGGCAGCCATGGAAGGTTACGAGGTCACGACGGTTGAGGCCACTCTCGGTATGGCGGACATGTATGTAACCACCACGGGCAATCTGGATGTCATCACCATTTCCCATATGGAGAAGATGAAAAACCAGGCCATAGTCTGCAATATAGGCCACTTCGACCATGAAATACAGATTGCCAAGCTTAACCATTACCCTGGTATTAAAAAGGTAGAGATAAAACCGCAGGTAGACCGCTATACCTTCCCTGACGGGCATGAAATATTCATTCTTGCGGAAGGCAGGCTGGTCAATCTGGGCTGTGCCACCGGCCATCCCTCCTTTGTCATGTCCAATTCCTTCGCCAACCAGGTCCTGGCTCAGCTGGATCTCTGGGCAAACCGGGACAAATACAAACCCGGTGTGTACGTGCTTCCGAAGCAGCTTGATGAAGAAGTGGCAAGGCTGCATCTTGAAAAAATAGGCGTTATATTGACGAAACTCTCCAAGGCACAGGCTGATTATATCGGCGTACCCCTGGATGGACCCTATAAACCTGAACACTATAAATATTAATTGAACGAGGAACAATAAATGGCAAACAACAGGAGATATCTTTTTACATCGGAGTCGGTGAGCGAGGGCCATCCAGATAAACTTGCGGATCAGGTATCCGACGGCATTCTTGATGCCTGTCTGCGGGACGATCCCCAATCCAGGGTCGCGTGTGAAACATTTACGACCACAGGTATGGTATGGGTCGGCGGAGAAATAACCACCGAGACGTATGTTGACTTCCAGGAAGTAGTACGGGGTGTCGCTAAAAAAATAGGTTATGATAAACCTGAATACGGGCTGGATTATCAGTCCATGGCCGTAATCAATACAGTTCATTCACAGTCTCCGGATATTTCCCAGGGCGTATCCGGTTCCGGGCTGTTTAAGGGCGAACAGGGTGCAGGAGACCAGGGAATGATGTTCGGTTTCGCGTGCAAGGAAACACCGACGCTTATGCCGGCTCCCATATACTATGCCCACCG
>SPDA01000260.1 GCA_004525155.1 Spirochaetales bacterium | reverse complement strand
GTTCTGCCTGTAAATGCGGGAAGGCTCCGTGCATTGGATAAAACTCCCCAGTTCGCCGAGGACCCGTGAAGTTCCCCCGGGACCTGCGACGGGTATGGAGTCTAGGTCCGATCTGGTATATCCGGCTTTTCCCTTTCCCATGACTCTGACATCCAGTTCCTGCCGCTGCCCCGGGTTCCCGAAGATCCACTTGAACATCACGGGACCCTGCAGGGCAATTCGCAGGGCTTCCGCGGACCGGGAAGGATAGATGCCTGCCGCAAGGGACTTTACGGGATCCGGCCGGTACACGCAAGCCGGCGGTTCCTCCTTGAAATGCAGGACGACCCCGGTAACAGCGGAATCCCTGCGGAAATAAGCGGCAGCATCCAAGGCAAGGTCCTTGAGCCTTGAGTAATCATCACCGTAGAAGGCCAGTTCCACGGAACGCCCCGTTCCGTCCACCGGTTGGGGAACATAGATAAAGCATCCAGGGATTGAGCGTCCGGCGGCAACGAGGGTTTCCTCCGCTTTAATCCTGTCCGCCGCAGTAAGCCGGCCCCCGGATACTTCCGGGCTGACGGAAATGCTTCCGCTGCCTGCCCTCGCAAGGGTTTCCACCCGACCGCGCCCTTCGCCGCCGCCTAAGGCGGCGGTAAGCAGGGCGATTCGTTCATCCGAAAACTCGAGGGTACTGCCGCTTTCGAATTCCGCATGGGCAAAGACGGTGCCGTCATCCCACAGGTTGCCGAAGTCTCTGCCCATGGTAGCGGCTGACACAGCGGCCGCAGCTGTAACGAGTACCGCGGCAGACACGGGTAACCACGGGCGTTCCGCGGCAAATCCCGCCAGCCCGGGGACTATCCGGGACAGGACCGGGAGGTATTCCCCACCAGGCCGCAGGCGAGTTTTTGCTCCGGTTCCGGAACGGCGTTTTTTCTTCCCGGGTGCTCCGTATTCCGCGAAAGCAGGCAGGAATATCAAACCGAGGAAGGGCGACACAGTAAGCATAAGGACCATGGCCAAGGCAAGCTGCCGGAGTCCCGGCACCGCAGAGCTGCCGGCCATGAGCGGAACAATTACTATAATCGTGGTAAGAATGGAGGACAGCAGGGGCCGGCGGATTTCCCCCGGCTTGAACCCGCTTTCCACTATGATAATGCCCGCATCCGCAATCATGCCCAGGCCGAGGCTGAAACCGGTGAGGATGAAATGATCGAGGTTCAGGCCGAAGGCTGCAACAAGCGCGGCTGAGACGGCAAGGTTCAGCGGAAGAAAAAGCCCGAGCATTATTATTTTACCGCAGCCCATACGGAACACAACGAAAACAGAGGTCACCAGCAACATGGATAGGCACAAGGCCTCGATCAGCTGGATGAGCGAATCCTGAAGAAACCTGCCTTCATCAAGAAGAATTTCCGGCTTCCAGGCATCGGCAGGCACTGAATCCAGAACACTCTTAAGTTCCCTGCAGAACAGAAGCAGGTTTGCCGTTCCGCCTGCGCGTGCATAGAGGACGATCCGTTTGCTGCCGTTAACCCGGATTATACTGTCCCCTTCCCTTAAGGCCCATTCGATATCCGCCAGATCACCTAAGGAAACGGTACTTCCGCCGGGGAGCCGGAACAACAGGGCGCGGAAATCCTCTGCCCCGTCAGCCTGGCCCGCGGCGAACAGGGGTAGTTCTCTCAAGGGGTCAGAGAGGCTGCCGAGGGGAACCTTCACCTGGGACAAAGCCGTCTGCCCTGCGATGGCGGAAAGGCTTACGCCCGAAACGGCAGTCTTTTCCATATCAGCATATATGTGAAGCTCGCGAAGGCCGCCGCCGCCGACTTCGATTTCCCCGGCACCGTCGATTTTTCCATCCTCGGCTTGACTTCCTTTTCTACAAAGGCACGCACCTTGTCCGGATCTTTCCCGTTCCCGAAGGATACAATGAAAACGGGCCTGTCATCGGAGCGGCCCGATACGATACGGGGTTTCTGAAAGGAAGCGGGCATGGTCCGGTACACGCCTTCGACAGCGTCCCGGAGTTCGAGATAGAACTTTGCATAGGAGACACTCTTATTCAGGGTCAATTCCGCGCGAGTCCTGCCGTACTCGGAAACCGTCCGCATAAACGACAGCCCCGAAATACCGGAAAGACCTTCTTCCAGGGGTATGGCCGCAGTCCTTTCCATTTCCGTGCTTTCAACACCATGATGCTCGATAATGACGGACAGTACTCTTCCCTCTCCGGAGCCTGAAGGTCCAAACTCAAGCTTGAGCATTCCAAAGCCTGTCAGGCAGAGTACCATGAATAAAGCCGTTAGCACCGTCACCTTTTTTCCATACCAGCCTTTCATGTCTGCCCTTTCCGAAACCGGTTCTTCAGGCGGTTCACGCCTAAGTACACGAGAGGAAGGGTGAAAACCGTAAAGGCGGTAGAGAACAGCAGCCCTCCTATGACCGCGGCTGCCATTCCGCTCTGGGCGGAGCGCCGGGCTGGATCCACGGCGACGGGGAGGAGTGCGAGTATCGTGGTCAGCATAGTCATGAGTATCGGTTTCAGCCTCCGGACACTTCCGCGGAGCACCACGGCAGCCGGACATGCCCGCCCGGCCCCGGCGGCAGATATGTTTTTATAATGCATAAAAAGAATAATCGATGTGTTCACTGAAAGTCCAAGGAGCACGATGACGCCAAGGGACGAGTACAGGTTTATGCTGCTGCGGGAAAGGGCCAGGGCGGCGGTAAGACCTCCCGCTCCCGGAGGCAGAACAAGAAAAATAAGAAGGGGTTCGGAAAACGATTCGAATTGGGCGGAAAGAAACAGGTAGATCAGCAAAAAGGCAAGGCAGAAACTCAGGAGTATTCCGGTTTTCTGTTCCTTAAGGACTGAATCAGACGTAAGTTCGGCATACCCCGTGCCGCGTACCAGGGCTCGCCATCCCGCCTGAAGGCCGCGCATGGTTTCCACGGTCACGGCTTCCGTCAGCACAATGTCCTTCCGGCCTTCCCGAAGGAGGGAATGCGGGCTGCTCTCCAGGATGAGCTTCCCGGTTTCCCCGAGCCTTAACGCGGATCCGGGTTCCGGCAGGAGAGGAAGATCTTCAAGCCTGCGCAAGGATCCGGCCTGTGCGTCGTTTACGAGGACCCTTACATCAAGGTCTCGTCCCCCCCTCTCCATGCGGAAAGACACGGTTCCCTCCAGGGCAGTCCTGATTTCCGAGGCCACCCCTGCGAACCCGGCGCCGGCCCTCGCAAGTATGTCCCTTTCCGGGCGCAGGTAAATCGAGGACATGCCTGAATCAGGAAAAATCTTCACAGCCGCCGCTCCCCTGTTTTCCGGAAACGCAGCGACCGCGAAATCTTCCATACGAACTTTCAAATCCAGGGCGCGGGCGAGAGCTTCTTCCGGATTTTTCCCTGCTACCGCTGCCCGCAGGCCTGCCAGGCTGCCGAACAAGGGGTCCAGCAGGTCTTGCGGCTTATGGACTTCCGAATGAAGGGATGAAACGTCAAGAAGACTGCGTACGGCTTCCCCGGCCCGTGCATTATCAGGCTGGTCACTCCGGAGTCTTGCGGTCATGGAAATGACGCCCATCCTCATTGTTTCATCAGCCTGATAGTACGCATCCCCCGCCCCGCCTCCGCTCCTTGCCCACACCATTTCCACCGCCCCGGAGGATAATAGTGCGTGTTGCAGGTCCGCAGCTTTCTGTTTGACTAGGACCATGGGCTCCTCCGGCGGCAACGCCACGGTAATGTTCAGTTCTCCGGAGGAAAGCTTCGGCATCAGTTCAAAATGAAGCCGTTCGAAACCGAAAAAACCTGCTCCGCAGACAAGCAGCACAGGCAGCAGTACGAGCAGAGGCTTCCGAAGAAAACCTTTCAGAATGCGGCTGTAGATATTTTCAATAAGCCCGCGCCTTGATGGGTTTCCGGCGTTAAAAATACCTGCTCCCTTCCTTTTTATATGTCTGCCGGCAAACATTAAGAACAAAACCGGTACCAGGGTCACGGAGCACAGAAACGATCCGAGAAGAGAGAAGATGACGGACAAGGCCAGGTCCGTGAAAAGGGCTCCCATTACTCCCGGCAGGAACAGAACCGGAAGGAACACGATGAGGGTGGTTACGGTGGACCCGAAGGTTGAAGCGGCCATTTCCGATGCAGCCCCGGCTATCGAATTTTTAATGTCTGCCGAGCCGGCGAGGCTTTCCCTTATATTGTCGCTGACAACTATGCTGTTGTCGACCACCATGCCGATTCCAAGCACAAGCCCTCCGAGGGACATGATATTGAGGCTTCTGCCGGTCACGTATAGAAAGAAGAGGCAGAAAAAAACGGATGACGGAAAGGACGCAGTTATAATCAGGGCCGGGAAAAGATTTTTCATGAACACCAGGATGATGAAAAATGCCGCGGCCGCTCCGATGAGCAAAGAAAACAAAAGGTTTTTCAGGGACGCAGAAATTACCCCGGACTGGTCGTAGACAGGAGTTATGGACAGATTCCCGCTGTAGATTTTCCGGACTGCGTCGAGTTCTTCCCTTACCCCGGCGGCAAGCCGTACGGGGCTGTAGCCTTTCTGGCCGTG
>SPDA01000364.1 GCA_004525155.1 Spirochaetales bacterium | reverse complement strand
TACCAGACCCTGGACTTCAAGGGCGGCGACAGCGACGATCTGGCCGTTCTTTTCGCGGCGGTTCTCGAGTCCGTGGGCATTCACACCGCTTATCTGCCCCTGGACGATGACGTGATTCTTGCGTTTTCCCTTTCCGACGCCGGCGGATCCGCCTCGTCCTTTACCTTTCCGGAGGATTTCGTGTTTCAGTACGGAAAAACCTGGGTCCCGGTGAGGGTTTCCTTCATCAGGGAAGGTTTTATGAATGCCTGGCTCAAGGGATCCGAAACCATGCGCGAAGCGGCCGCTTCAGGGGCCGAAATCGCCCTTATTCCCGTTGAAGACGCATGGAAAGCGTATCCTTCCATCGGCGTGCCGGGGGTGGAGGCGAAACTGGTAAAACCTCCGGACGAGCAGGTGGGCAAGGCTTTTGAAAACGTAATAAGCCATTTCATAGCCAGGGAAATAGGCCCCCGGGTTCAGGAACTCCTTTCCGGCATGGAACAGGACGGCGGTTCGGGAAGAGATCACAACAGGCTGGGTCTCCTCTACGCCCGGTACAGTCTCTTGAAGGAAGCGAGGTCCGAATTCGAAACAGCCGTTTCAAAAGGCGTCCAGCTTGCCTATGTAAACCTGGGCAACGTGGCTTACCTGCAGAAAGACTTTGAGTCGGCCGTTAATTTTTTCCAGAAGGCCCTCGAATTTCAGCCTGCCAACAAGGCCGCGCTGGTCGGGCTCGCACGCGCCAAATACGAACTGGATTTGTTCGCGGATGCGGATGAACTGTACTCGCAAATCAGGGAATCGGATCCTGTCCTTGCCGAAAGATATTCCTATCTTTCCTCCAGGCTCGATACGGGCGGCGCCCGCGCGTCATCCGTCGGCGAGAGGGACAAGAATATTTTCTGGAGTGAGGATGAATGAAGGCGTCCCTCCTCGTTATATTTTTCAGTGTTTCAGTTTTTCATGTAAGCAGCCAGGAAAATTTCCTGGACAAAATTTCAACAAGAGCGGTGGCCGAATTTCAGTTTCCGGCTTTCGGCGATGAGCAGACTTTCGGCATCGGTTTCGGCGGTTTTTTAAGCGCCGGGTACTCCCTGGCTCCCTTTTTCACGCCTTTTCTCCAGGGCAGCCTTACGGTGCTTCCCATTGATCAGCTGGACACCATGTCAATAATAAACGGCGGCCTGGGCGCCGGCTTCATATTTCAGCCGCTCGACAGGCTGACCCTGCGGGTGGACGGACTTGCAGGTTTCTACAACGCGGTGTGGAGAGACTACACCTCTGCAGGCATTTCCCTAGGGCTGCGCGCGGAAGCGGGATACCGCCTTTCTCCGGCAATGACACTCTCCCTGAATGCCGGGTTTTCCGGGTATCTCACAGGCGCCGACCCGCTGCTCACGGCATTTTCCGCGGGCCTTTCCTTCTCCCTGTATTTCAGGGGCTTACGAAAGGAAGCAACACATCTGGAAATAAAACCGATCGCCATCGAACCTGTGTTTCCTGTTTTTTATTCCTATTACGACGAAAACTCCTTCGGGATGGTGGAGCTTATTAATGGGGAAACCTCGGACATCGAGGACGTAACCGTGTCATTCTACCTGAGTGATTACATGTCCCAGGCCAAGGTCTGCGGCACTTTCGCGTCCCTTAAAAAAAACGAGACCCTGGAAGTGCCCCTGTACGCCATTTTCAACGAACAGGTCCTGACCCTGACGGAGACATCCAAAACGCAGGCGGAAATTATTGTAGATTACCGGCTGCTGGGTGCCAGGCGCAGTGTCCGGCTGCCGGTTACCATGACGATGTACCACCGCAATGCCATGAACTGGGAGGATGACCGAAAGGCAGCCGCCTTCGTCTCTCCCATGGATCCCGCAGCCCTGTGGTTTGCGCGTTTCACTTCCAGCATCGTCCGCGACCGTATGCGGAGCAGCATCAACAGCAACCTCCAGTTTGCCATGGGCATTTTCGAGACTCTCGGTCTTTTCGGCATCAATTACGTCATTGACCCCACCAGTTCCTATATCGAAAAATCTTCCCAGGCGCAGACCATCGACTATCTTCAGTATCCCTATCAGACCCTGATGTACCGGGGAGGAGACTGCGATGACCTTTCCATCCTGTATTCCGCGCTGCTCGAATCCGTAGGTATAGAAACGGCTTTTCTTACCATTCCGGGCCATATATTCATGGCCTTTTCCGCGGGAGTTTCAGAGCAGAAGGCGAGGGAATCCTTCTACGATCCGTCGATGTTCATTTTCGCTAACGGCGAAGCCTGGATACCCGTTGAAATAACCATGGTCAAGGAAGGGTTTCTCAAGGCCTGGCGCATCGGGGCGAAGGAATGGACGGATAATGAAAAAACCGGCAGCTCGGCAATGTTTAAAATGCACGATTCCTGGCAGATCTACAAACCGGTGGGGATCCCGGATGTGAATCCCCGGTTTTCGCTCCCCGGTGATACCGCCACGGTCCGCGTTTTCGACATGGCGCTCAACCGCTTTGTGGCAAGGGAACTGGAACCGCAGATTGCGGATCTTCAGAAACTGGTTAAAGGCTCGCCTACGCCCGAACAGGCTAACGAGTTCGGCATCATGTTCGGCAGTTACGGACTGCTCCAGGAAGCCTGGAAACAGTTATCTGCCGCCGCCAAAGCCGGCCTCCCCGCGGCCTGGACAAATCTGGGAAATATCGCCTTTTTACGAAAGGACTACGCCTTGGGCCTTCAGTATTATGACTGGGCCCTCAAACTCAATCCCGACGACTCTACAGCCCTGCTCGGCAAGGCGCGGTGCCACTATGAAATGGAAAACCTCAAGGATTCCGAAAAAGCCTACGCGGACCTGAAAGTGAAAAACCCGGAACTCGCATCCAAATATAGTTACCTGGCCTCCATTTTCGGAGGCGAAGGAAGGGCCTGGTCTTTTTCGGACAGGCTCACATCTATTGACTGGATTGTTCCCGAAACACGCCTGGCTGATATGGCTCTGGAAGGAACGGCAGCGGATCTTTTAAGAATCGCCGCAACGGACAGCATGCGGGTATTGGAAAATTCCTCTCCCGGCGTGGAAGATCCTGCCGCCGGGGCACTGCCGGAAACATCTACTCCGGTCATTGCCGAAGCGCCGGCGGCTGGAGTGCAGCCGGCGGCAGAGGTACAGCCGGCGGCAGAGATACAACCGGTGTCTGAAACGTTGCCTCCTGTCATAGCCGAAGCGCCGCCGGAGGACCTGGAACTGGGTCCGGAAAAACCTCCCGCATCAGCGGCAGAAATACTCCCGGCGGCAGGAACACAGCCGCCTCTTATTGCGGAACTTCCTCCACCGGACAAGGATATTCCCTCTGAAAAGCCGGCTGCCGCCGCTGAAAAAACTGCTGAAATCGTACCGGAGGAACCAGTCCGGATTGCAGCTGCCGCTGCCTTTTCAGGCGAAGTGCCGGTAATTGTAGAATTTATGCCGCCGGACAGGGATCTCCGGGCTGAAGAACTGATTAAAATTGTATCTCTGACGGGAGCCTTTCCGGCTCTTCCCGAGCCCCAGCCTAGCGTAATAGAATTTGAAGAACCTGTTGAAACTGCGCTATTGACTGAAGACCCCCGGACCCTTCCCGAACCGGTGCTTCCTGTTATGAC
>SPDA01000060.1 GCA_004525155.1 Spirochaetales bacterium | reverse complement strand
CAGTACGCCATGAACCCGGAATACCTGGGCTCGATCTCGGTGGAAGTGCTTCAGCTCATTTCCGTATTCGGTGTTACCGCCATATCCTGCATGATTTTTCCCTTTACCAGGAAAACGAAGCACATCTGGGAAGCCTCGCCGTACAAGGGCTGGAAAATAGCGAGAATTCCGGTGGCCACCATAGCCGGATTTTTGGCGCTTGCCCTGGTCGTGCTTCTCGTCATCTCCTATTACATAAATGAATCTTTTGCCTTCATGCACACCTACTGGTCGCTTATCTATGTCGCGGTGTGGGCCCTGGGTATTGCCTGGTATCTCATCTGGAAGGCCGTGGGCAAAAGGAAGGGCATCGATGTAACCATGGCGTTTAAGGAAATACCCCCGGAGTAAGGCGGGGTGAAAATACTGTATGTCGCCGATATCCACGGCTCAGAAACCTGTTACCGGAAGTTTTTAAACGCCCTTACCATATATAAGGCCGATGCCGGCATTATCATGGGCGATCTCACCGGGAAAATGATTAATCCCATCGTAAAGCAGGCGGACGGGTCTTACATCGCCCATGTCCTCGGCAGCAGCCGCAGGGCTGTAACCGCGGAGGAAGTGGCTAAACTGCAGAAGGACATAGCTTCGATGGGGAATTACAGCTTTCTTACCGAGCCCGGCGAGATGGCCCTGCTCAAGGCGGAAGGCAAGAGCATAGAGGGCAGGATCGATGAAAGGGCGGCGAGCATACATTTAAGCGCGGGCAGGGTGGACGACATGTTCCGCAGACTTGTTACCGAGCGGATGCATTCGTGGATGGACCTCGCGGATGAGAGGCTTGAAGGCTCCGGCATCGAAGTGTTCATGGTTCCGGGCAACGACGACCTTTTGGAGATTGATCCCATTATAGAAGAATCGAAAACGGTTACCTTCTGCGACGGCAAAAACGTGATGGTGGGGGAGTACGAGATGATTTCGGAATCCTGGTCAAACCCCACGCCCTGGGAAACGGAACGCGAGTGCCCCGAGGAGGAGCTTGAAAAAAAGCTGGAAGCCATGGCCTCCCGGGTGCGGAATCCGGAGACCGCCATTTTCAATTTTCATGTGCCCCCCTACAACACGCTGATCGACCAGGCGCCGAAGCTGTCGGCGGACCTCGTTCCGTCAACGGACGAGACGATACCCGCGGGAAGCAGGGCGGTGAGCGCAATCATCCGGAAGTATCAGCCTCTCATGGGCTGCCACGGACATATTCACGAGTCCCGGGGCATTGTTACAATAGGCCGCACCCAGTGCTTCAACCCGGGGAGCGAGTACTCGGAAGGAATTTTAAGGGGCATTATTTTTTTCCTTAAAAAGGACAAGCTCAAGGATTTCATGTTCATATCCGGCTGAAAGCCCCCGGAAAGGAAACAACTGAATGAACGGCAATTTTCGTCTGCCTTCGGAGATTCCCCTCAATGAGTGGCCCTCCCCGGAGGAATTTATCCTCGAAGCGAAGTCCCTGGCGCAGGATGCCCGGGACAGGGGACTTGCCCTGCGCATCATGGGGGGGATGGCAATATTCCTTCACAGTCAGGAAATAAGACCCCTCTGGGAAAGGCTCGGCAGGCTCGGCAAAAAGGTGTTTACCGACATCGATTTTGTCGCCTACGGCAAACACCGGATTAAACTGCTTGCATTTTTCAGGGAGCGGGGTTATGAGGTGAACCAGCGCCTTCTCTACCATTACGGAAAAACAAGACAGATCTATCACGGTCCCCGCATACCGATGGCGGAGGTTTTTTACGACAGCCTTAACATGAACCATACCGTTCACTATAAGAACAGGCTGGAAAAGGATTTCCCGACCCTGCCGCCGGCCGAGCTTCTCCTGCAGAAACTGCAGATGGTGCGCATGAACGAAAAAGACGTGAAGGACAGCATCATCCTCCTGCGCGCACACGAGTTAGGCATAGACGATGACAACAGGATTAATGGCGATGTGCTGACCAGCGTCCTTTGCGGGGACTGGGGGTTTTATCATACAGCCGCGGAAAATCTCAAAAAGATCGCCGGTTCCCTCTCCGGCTACGATGTGCTGGAAACGGAGGACCGGGAGGTAGTGAAGGCCAGGGCGGAAGCGCTTCTGAGACTCCTCGGGGAAACGCCCAAATCCGGAGGATTCAGGCTCCGGGCTAAACTCGGTACAAAGGTGAAGTGGTATAATGATGTTGATGACTGGGATGTCATCGGAGGCGCGGACGGAGGATGAAGGGAATCTTTAACAGGGAACAGGACGAGCGGCTCAAACAGTTTCTTTATGTAACCCGGGTTTTGGACAATCTCCGCGCCTTCCGCCGTCAGGATCCGGCCAGGCTCGAACAGTACATGGGGCTGCTGGGTTTCGGCGATCTGTACAGGCAGCTGAAAAGCGGCATCGAGGCCGTCGTGTACCTGCCCAACAGCCTGCCGGGCATATGCCGACTTATCCCGGCTGCGGGCACGCTCCGGTCGCTTTTTCCCGTCTGCCTGTTCGGCATACTGATTTCAGTGCTCATGCGGACAGGAGTGCTGCCCGTCCTGAACCGGACCGTCTACAATGTGCTGCTCATCGTACCCGCTGTCCTTCTTGTTGCGTTCGTGATTGTCGATCAGGTCCTTCGGAGAAAAATCGCTGCCTACGAAAAGGCGCATCCCGATCTGCACCACGCCGAGAAGGAAGAACTTAAAAAAGCTCTAGACCAGGTCCTGCACAGGTTCGCCGCGGAAATCAGCCGAAAGAACCGGAATCCTGAGGATTTTACCATGAAACTGTATTTCAACGATTATCAGCGGATACGAGTAATCTCGGAAAAGCGGGAACGGGTGGCGGTTTTATTTAAGAAAAAGTTCAGCGTGTACCTGGCGGTGCCTGCGGGGAAGTAATATTTTACGCTGACGGCCTATTTTAAAAAAGCGATGCCGGAACCCTTTCTGTGCCGTTTGCGGCAATTATTACATTTTTGTAATCTTCAGGTAATCCGGTCGCAATAATCGTATATCCGCATTTAATGTGTATGTAATTCTTTATGATTGAAACAATAAAGTCCGGTTATTCCCCTGCGGCGGCTTGTGTCTGCCTGGAAACCCCGTTTCTCTCCTCTTTACTTTCCCCATCAATTTCTGTATTTTTACCTAAAATCATCTACAAAGAAGGACTTTTCACATGATCGAGGTAAAGAATCTCGGGAAAAAGTACGGTTCTTTCGAAGCGGTAAAGGATGTTTCCTTTTCCATCGACAAGGGCGAGATTGTGGGTCTTTTGGGGCCGAACGGCGCCGGTAAAACCACAATCATGAAAATACTGACCTGTTACCATTACCCGTCCAGCGGCACGGCGTTCCTTAACGGTTCCAGCGTGGTGGAGAATGCACTCGAGGTGAAGCGCTCCATCGGCTATCTGCCGGAGAACGCGCCCCTGTACACGGACCTGAACGTTGCCGAATATCTTGACTTCATAGCGGACTCCAGGGAACTGGGGGAGGCGAGGTCTGAAAAAATGGACAAGGTGATAGACGAATGCGGTCTTGCTGAGGTGCTCTATAAGCCCATAGACAAACTGTCCAAGGGATACAAACAGCGGGTAGGACTTGCGCAGGCCATCATGCACGATCCGTCCATCCTGATTCTGGACGAGCCCACCACGGGCCTTGACCCGAACCAGATCATGGAGATACGCAACCTTATACGCAAGCTGGGTAAGGAGAAAACGGTGATACTTTCCACTCACATACTCCAGGAGGTGGAAGCAGTCTGCCACCGGGTGCTCATTCTGAACGAGGGCAACATCATCGCCCGGGGTACCACGGAAGAAATCGGCAGGGAACTTAAAGGCGACACAATTTTTCTCGTCAGCTTCAAGACGAACAATCCCGGCGCCCTTGACAAATCCCTCGCTTCCCTTTCCCTGCTCAAAAGCGTGGTTGCGAGAGAGGAGAAGGCGGGAGGAATCGTGAATGTCCATCTTTCGGTAAACCAGGACTCCGAGGCCGGGGAGTCGATTTTCGACATGGCGGTCCGGGACGGGCACAAGATTCTCTCCATGTATAAACGTTCCATAAGTCTCGAAGACATCTTTGTAAAACTCACCGGCGAAGGAGGGAGCAATGGCTAACAGACTCAACCCTGTAATCAGGAAGGAACTAAAATCGTATTTCAATTCGCCCATCGCGTATATCGCGGTGATTGCATTTGTCCTGTTCTCTGCCGTGTGGCTTTTCTTTCTTCAGCAGTTTCTCGCCCGGAACACGGCTTCCTTGCGGGCCTATTTCAGCATCATGCCCATGGTGTTTATCGTTCTCATCCCGGCCCTCACCATGCGTTCCTGGGCGGAGGAGAAAAAACTCGGCACTGACGAGATACTCCTTACCCTGCCCTTCAAGGAAAGCCATGTTGTACTGGGCAAGTTCTTCGCCACCTTCATTCTTGTGCTGATTATGGCGGGACTTACCCTGCCCATGCCGATTACGCTGAACGCCCTGGGAAGGTTCGAGGCCGGCGAGATTATCGGGCAGTACCTAGGTCTGCTGCTCCTGGCGGGCACGGCCATCGCTTTGGGCCAGTTCATTTCTTCCGTGGCTACGAACCAGATTTCGGCCTTCATCTTCAGCGTTGTCGCCCTTCTCTTCATCACCCTCGTCGGGCAGGCGACTGCGTTCCTGAATCTCCCCGGCTGGCTCGCGGCCTTCTTCAACTACATATCCCTGGATTATCACTTCGGCAGTTTCGAGAAGGGACTTCTCGATTCCAGGGACTTCATCTATTTTCTGCTCTTCACCGCCTTCTTTCTGTACCTGAACATGAAGGTTCTCGCCCTGCGGAAGTGGAAATAAGGGAGTTAGAATTTAATGGAAAAGAAACGACAGGAAATAATCATATTCATTCTGACCGTTGCAGTGGCGTTTTTTATCGGGCTCATCGGCATCCGGTTCTTTTTCCGGGTGGACATGACCACGAGCAGGACGTTCACCATATCGAAAGTTTCGAAAAACCTGTTTACCGAGATACCGGAAGAGGTGCACCTCGTGTACGTCATATCGGAAAAACTCAAGCGGCTCTCCGCCTTTCCGGAACAGGTGGAGGACCTTCTCTACGAGTATGCGGCTTTTTCAAGGGGAAAAATAAAGGTGACCGTGGTCGACCCGGTAAAGGACGGCATAACCGCCCAGGTGGAATCCCTCGGCGTCATGCCCCAGCAGATTGAGGTAATCGAGCAGAACGAGCAGTCACTGGCCATGGTTTATACGGGCATCGTCATCGAATACCTGGACAGGCAGTCCTCGCTGCCGCTGGTATTCAGGACGGAAACCCTGGAATACGAACTCACTTCCGCCATCCGCCGGCTGGTGAAAGGCGATGAAAAAATGCTCGGTGTTCTCGTCGGCGACGCAGGCCGCAGCCTCGACCAGGAATACGGCATGCTCAAGCAGCAGTTCCAGCAGGATTACACGATCAAGGAACTGCGCATGGGAGATCCGATACCGGATGACATTTCCGCTCTCATGATCGTAAGCGGCAAGGATATTTCAAAAGAGGACTTAAAGCCCATAGACAGCTATATTCAGCGCGGCGGCCAGGCACTTTTCTGTGTCGATGGTGTTTATATCGACCTTGCCGGGGGCCTCGCAGCACAGCCGCTGGAAAACTCCCCCATACTCGATTTTCTCAAAAACTACGGGGTGTCCGTGGAGCCGGCCATGGTGCTCGACCAGTACAACAGGGATTTCCGGCTGCCGGTCCAGCTCCTCGGCAATACCGCCTGGCAGATTATCGGGCCCTATCCCTACTGGGTGGCTGTGAATGCCTCCAACGTTTCGGCAGAAAATCCGGTGACGGCGCGTTTCCAGGGTCTCGATCTGCTGTGGCCCGACAGGCTTACGAAAACCGATAAGGAAGGCATCCGCACGGAGGTCCTGCTCAAGTCCTCCAAAGACGCCTACCTGGTGTCAAATAATTTCGATCTGGATCCGAGTAAGGGCGAAAGGCTTTTCTTCGCGGCCGGCGACACCCAGGGGCAGTATGATCTCGGTTATGCCCTCTACGGGACCTTCCCCGGCTATTTTGACCCGGCTGAAAAAAGCGCGGAAACGCGGATCATGGTCATAGGAACCTCGATGTTTCCTTCAAATATCGTCCAGTATTCCGACAGCAGCTACAATATGGCTTTCCTCGGCAATGTGGCGGAATGGCTAAGCAGCGATGACGATCTTCTCGCGATAAAGACAAGGTTCGTGCGGGACATGAGATTGAACAAGATCGAGGAACCCCAGGGAAAAATGCGGGCGTTTTTCATGTCACAGCTCGTCAATCTTGTGTTCGTCCCTATCCTGGTAATCGCCTTCGGGCTAAACCGTTTCTTAAAGCGAAGGAAGAAACAGAACCTTCAGAACAAAGAGGCTTAAGCGATGAAATTCAAGAACAAACTTATTCTGTTGTGCAGTATACTCGGCCTGCTCGTTGCGGCCTACGTTCTGGGGGCTCTGTTCTCCTACGGCAGCGCCTCTAAAATAAGGGAAATTGCGCTTTTCCCGGGGCTCAAGAAAGAGTCGGTTTCCACGGTGGAACTGTCCGGACCGGAAGGTTCGATGGTTCTCGAGCTGGAACAGACCGGTTCATGGATGGTCAAGTCCGGCGCGGTGTCGTATCCCGCGGACGCGGACAAGCTCGACACGCTTCTTACCTCGATTTCCGGATTGAAGCAGGTCCGGATCGTTTCGAGGAACGCCGAGAATCTTTCGAATTTCGACCTGACCGATTCTGCGGCCAGGAGGATAATCCTCAAGGACAGGGAAGGCAGGGAACTCGCCGACATGTTTCTGGGCAAGGAAACGGGCAAGGGGGATTACGTCCGCCTGGCAAAGAGTGAAACAGTGCTCAGCTCCAACAAGTCCCTCTCGTTTTATACGGCCCAGGACATGAATTACTGGACCAACCTTAAAATTTTTCCCGAAGATTTGCAGGGAAGCGACATCGACAGCATTACCATGAAAGCGGACCTCGTCCTGGAAAAAGACGGAGCTCCGGTACGGGCCGATTATACGATCTACCGGACCGTGGTAAACAAGGCGGAAGTGTGGCAGCTCCAGGGCAGGGAGGATTTCAAGCTTGACCAGAACAAGGCAGACACAATGGCCAAGATACTGGCGAATTTGAGGGTGCGGACCTTCGCCGGCATCAAGGAGGATGTTCCCGCTGGATCCGCCGTACATGCTGAAATACGGTTCTCCACAGGTACAAAGGCATCTTATGCTATTACGGTGGGGGAAAGTTCCGGTGAAGACCAGTACTACATGATGTATGACAAAAGTCCCTACCTCTACAACGTTGCCAACTGGAATCTTCAGGCCCTGATAATGACCATCGATGAGCTTAAGGCTGCGCCAGCTCAAGAAACGGGGAACGAGTAACCGGGAAGGCGGGGGCGGGGCTTGCGTTCCTACCCCCGCAGTCTTTTCTCCAGGCCCGCCGTAAGCAGTGAGCAGGCGTAGGTCATTATAAAGTACATGACAAGAATGGTAATCCAGATTTCAAAGATCCTGTAGGTGGAAGCCATAATTTCCAGACCCTGGAAGGTGAGTTCCGGTATCGATATAACGGAGACTATGGCGGAATCCTTGATGGCGGAGATGAACTGGCCAGCCAGGGCGGGCAGAATCGTTTTGCCCGCCTGGGGAAGGATTACATGCGTCATCTGCTGCGAACCGGAAAGGCCCAGGGAGTAGGCTGCCTGCCTCTGGCCCGCCGGAACGGACTGGATGCCCGCCCGGACAATTTCCGCAATATAGGCGCCCTCGTAGAGGGCCAGGGTAACTGCGGCGGATATAAAGGACGAAAATCTGGCGGGAGGCGCGAAAAAAAACGAAAGGGCCCTTGCCGCTCCCGGCCCGGTTTTAAGCAGGGCGTCGTCAATCCGCAGGGACGCCAGAATCTGGCTGCTTACGAAAAAATAAAAGAGAAAGATGAGCACCAGGGGCGGCATGTTCCGAATCAGTTCCACATAGGCGCGCCCCAAAAGCCGAAGGAACAGGCTCTTTCCCGTCTGGAAAAGGCCTGCGGCCAGGCCAAGGACGCTTCCGAGGGCGATCGCCCAGACGCTTAAGCGGAGGGTTGTAAAAAAACCCTTGAGCAGAAGGTTCGGCACTCTTCTTCCCGTATCCGGATTGATCTTGGTGAGGTAGGTCGGGAGAAAACTCCAGTTCCACCTGTATTGAAGGGTTATGCGCACCCGGTAGACGACAAAAACGAGCAGTCCCAGAATGCAGGCTATGAGCACGGCATCGAGAAGCGTAAAACGGATGTGTCGGGTCCGTATCTGGCGGATAACGGCCTGTCCTTATTGTATCCGGTCCGCCCAGTCCCGCGTTTCGAACCAGTACATTTTTCTCTCACGCAAGAATCCGGAGGCTTCCTTTACGGTTATCCAGCTGTCAAGGAAATTGACAAAATCCGGATCGCCCTTTCGGACCGCGAAGCCTATGGGCTCCCTGGTGAAATTCCCCTCCAGGGGCAGAAAGAGT
>SPDA01000370.1 GCA_004525155.1 Spirochaetales bacterium | reverse complement strand
GGTGCAGATTCGGCCTTGTGGCTTGATTACGTCCGCCATGTTTTTAAGGTGGCTTTCGGTGCTGTTAAGACAGAGGATGTATCTCACGTCCTTTTCTCCGGTGCGGCTCAGCTCTTCCCGGAATGGTTTTGTGTGATCGATGACGATATCCGCGCCGAGGCTTCGGCACCATGCGGCAGAATCCTTCCGTGACGCCGTGGCTATGACTTTGAGCCCGGCGACCTTTTTGGAAAGCTGTATCGCGATGGACCCTACACCTCCGGCGCCGCCGATGATGAGAATCGATTGACCGCTATTGTGCGCAGTTTTCGGTGCGCCCAGCCTTTCGAAGAGCGCTTCCCAGGCTGTAATGGTGGTCAGGGGCATGGCAGCCGCCTGTTTGAAACTAAGGGAGCCGGGTTTTCTCCCGGCAATGCGTTCATCCACCGCGTGATATTCACTGTCTGTTCCGTCCCGGGTTATGTCCCCCGCGTAGTAGACCTCATCTCCCGGTTTGAAAAGCGTTACCCCGGCGCCGATCTGCTCAACGATTCCGGACGCGTCCCATCCCAGAATTTTCGGTGTCACGAGCCGGCCGGTAATACGCCTGCGGACTTTTGTATCCACGGGGTTCACGGATACGGCCTTAACCTTGACTATCAAATCCCGCGGGCCGGGGACAGGTTTGTCTTTTTCGAACTCCACAAAACATTCCGGGTCGTTTACCGGCAGTGATTCATAAATACCCAGGGCCTTCATGATTTAATTATACACTGATTACGTGTTTTCTTCCAAGGAAAGAAGCAGGCTGCGGATGCGATCTATTTCCGGAACCTTGTCCCTGTTTACGGTGATTTCCTCCATAATCCGGGCGGGCCGCGGCGAGAGTATAAGAATCCTGTCCGCGAGAAAAACAGCCTCCTCCACGTCATGGGTAACCATGAGAATGGTCATGCCGAAGCGCTTTCGCACGTCGGCCAGCCAGAGCTGCATCTTCCGCCGGGTGAGCGCGTCGAGGGAACCGAAAGGTTCATCGAGAAGCATCATGTCCCTGTCCGCAAGCCAGGTGCGGAGCAGCGCGGCACGCTGCCTCATGCCGCCGGAGAGTTCCCTGGGATAGAGATTTTCGAAGCCGGACAGGCCGAAGCCGGCAAGCAGGGGAATCACTTTTCCCCTTGCCTCCTTTTTCCCGGCGCCGCCAAGCACCAGGGGCAGGGTAATGTTGTCTATGACTTTTTTCCAGGGCAGGAGCAGGTCCTTCTGCATCATGAAAGACGGATGGTCCGCTGTTTCCCGGCTTAGGGATTTTCCGTTGAAGAGTATCGTTCCGCTGTCCGGGCTCAGGAGGCCGGCCATGATGGACAGCAGGGTGGTCTTGCCGCAGCCCGAAGGCCCGAGGAGCGCGAGAAATTCTCCGGTATCCATGGACAGGGAAACATCCTCGAGCACCAGGAGATTGCCGAAAGTTCTTGTTATTGATGTTCCCTCGAAGGCTTTCATCATCGATGCCTTCCTCAGGGCAGGTACGCGTTGGTAAAGGCTTTCTCCGCGGCGAGTTCCCCGGGCAGGAGGCCCTGTCTGTACATGAAGGCGCCGAAGGTTTTCCAAACCGATTCCTTCATCACGCCCCAGCGCCCCTCGTCTGTAAAATAGGGTGCCAGGTAGGAAATGCTTTTTACCGCGAGGGCTTCCGGAATTTCAGGCGCATGTTTCAGCAGCATCGACGCGGCCTTCTCCGGATTGGCTGCGGCGAACAGGTATCCTTCCGCGGTCGCCTTGAGAAAACGGCGCACGAGGGAAGGATTTTCCTCAAGCAGCCGGCTGCTGGTAATGATGATGGGAGTGTAGTAATCGAGGTTTTCAGAGAGACTCAATAGAGGCATGTAATCTATCGGTTTCCCTTCGATTTCCGCACGTATACCGTCCCAGCCGTAAAATATCCAGCGGAAATCCACCCCCTGGTCGAATCCCGCAAAAAAATCGGAGGCCCCAATATTCACCACTTTTACCTTTGAAAAATCCGCTCCCGCTTCCTTCATCACCGCCCGTATCAGGGCGTCTTCGAACTCGGAACCCCAGCCGCCGTACGTCCTGCCTTCAAAATCTTTCGGGTTCCTGATGTGACGGTCCGGCAGGGAGGCGAAACCCGATGTATTGTGCTGAAGGATTGCGGCAACGGCCCTAAGGGGTAGGGGAGTTCCGCCGGTCAGGGCGTAGGTAAGCTCGTCCTGAAAACTTATTCCGAATTCGCCCCGTCCCGCGGCCACCAGCAGGGGACTGGTTGACTCCGCGGGCTGAACAATGGTAAGGCGGATACCCTCCCGGTCGTAGAGGCCCAGTTCAAGGGCGGTGTAAACGCCCGCGTGATTCGTGTTGGGCACCCAGTCAAGAACCAGGGTTACCTTTTCGGCGGCGGGATGGGCAGGTTCAGCGGCGCCTCCCGCGAAAACAGCCGTGGGCAGAGTTCCCCACAGCAGCGTCAGAACCGCGAGAAGCAGGCGGGATCGCCCGGTTAAAAATAATCGTTTTAAATTCATAGTGACCTCCCGGTCGGTTTATAGGTTTCCTTTTTTGCCCAGGGCAGGAAAAACTTCTGAAGGAGAGAAAGGATTCCGAGGATGACAAGGCTCAGGGCTACGATATAGATAATCGCGGCAAAAACTTTTTCCAGTGCAAAGGCTTTCTGGGCGCGAACCATGTAAACACCTAAGCCCTCCGTGCCGCCCAGCCATTCACCGATGACGGCGCCTATAATACTGTAGGTGCCCGCTATTTTAAGGCCGGCGAAAAGCTGGGGTAGGGAACCGGGCAGCCTGGCGTGGAAAAACGTCTTCATGTAGCCGGCGTTAAGAGACCGGAACAGGAGGAGAATATCCGGGTCGACTGCGTCCATGCCGGCGAGCAGGTTCACCGCGATGGGGAAAAAACACACCAGCACCACCATAAGAACCTTGGGCAGTATGCCGAAACCGAACCACAGGATTAAGAGCGGCGCAAGAACGATAAGGGGCACGGTCTGGGATACAACCAGCAGGGGGTACAGAATTTCACGCAGCAGCCTGAACCGGTGCATGAGAAGCGCGGTCGCGGCCGCGCAGGCAAGAGCAATTATATAACCTATCCCGACGGTTTTAAGCGTCATGAGCAGATGAGGCAGCATGGCGGGAGCGTTCAGAACAGCGGCGCGCGCGGCCGTTCCCGGCGGCGGCAGAATGTATGGCGGCACTGCGCCTGCGGCGGACACGGCAAACCATATTCCCAGCAGGACCATGAATACGGTAATAATAATTGCAGCCCGGATCGCTGCCGGGGTTTCTGCCTTCACGAGGGATACCCTCCTTACGGGATAGCATATTTCCGGATAACAAAGGACCAATGCAAAAAAAAAGCCTCCTGGGTTTCCAGGAGGCGGGAAAAACAATGTGAGTATTTCCTACGCTGGCATTACCCAGATCAGGTACAAGGGTCGAAGCTTAAAGCTTCCTCTCAGCCGGTTGTAACCAACTCCCCTGCCGGAAAAAAGCGCCGCTTTTTTCCGGCTTGAAGTTTCGACAAGCGAAACTTCACAACAATTTCATTGTAAAAGAACTGT